>JACRAG010000438.1 GCA_016213455.1 Anaerolineae bacterium
ATGATCTCATTGGGGAAGAGGTCGATGTGCATCAGCTGGTACTTCTTGTCATCGAAGAACTGCTCGAGGCCCATGCCGAATTTCTTGTTGAACACATACTCGGCCTGTTTGGCCTGGCGGGGCATCCAGGTGCGGATGATGGTGTTCATCGGGTGGTCGGCGGAACCGCAGTCCACGGCGATCCAGCGGATTTTCATCTTCTTGGCCCAGTCAGCGAATTCCTGATCGGGACCCGGGTGCTTCACCATGTAGCGGATCTCATCCGCGGTGGGCATGTCCCAACCAAAGTGATGGTAACCGGTGTGGATGACCAGAATGTCGCCTTCTTTGACTTCAACGCGGTCGGTGATCATCTTGCTGGTGTACACATCGTAGTCACCGCACACGTCCGAAAGGTCCACAATCGCGGCGTCGTGCACCAAGTAATCCATGGTCAGAGAAGCCATGTCTTTGCCGGGGGTGTAGAAATGAATCTCGCCGTCGAGTTGGGTGCCCAGGTGATTGGAGTGGGTCAGCAGTTGGCCATTGGCGCCGTTGGGGGCCAGGCGCTTGAAGTACTTGACCTGCAGGGGTTCGTAGGTCGGCCAGGCGGGGGTGCCAATACCGAGGGGGATCGTAAGATCAATCAGTTTCATCGAAAACCTCCATCAACATGATATGGATGAGACGAATACCGCATTCGGGCCAAAGCCCGGTGGATCTCCTACAGTTCCTTCAATGCCTCATAGGCATCGCGGAAACATTTTTCAGGGGCGCGCAAGATACCCGCGCCGACCATGCCAACACCCGGTTTTTTGTGGGCAATGCCGGTGTTGATCTGCGGCAGAATGCCGGTTTCCATCACCTTGCGCACATCCACACCCAGCGGGGTGCCGCGGAAGTTCAAAATGGGGATGGTGAAACCTTCATGTTCGCCAAAGGTAATCTCATACATTTCCTGGGTCGCATCCAGGGCCATCTGCGGGGTGCCACCCACAAACTGGGTGATCGCCGGCGCAGCCGCCATGGCGAAACCACCATAACCAGCCGTCTCGGTGATCGTGCTGTCGCCGATGTCCGGGTTGGCGTCATCCTCGGTGAAACCGGGGAAATACAAACCCTTCACCTCCCCTGCCGGGGCTGTGAACCAGCGGTCCGGCATGGATGCCAGGCGAATGCCAAAATCGGTGCCGTTGCGGGCCATTACCGTCATCACCGTGCTGCCCTCGATCCCCTCAGCCGGTTCCAGGGCGGCCTTGCCGGCAGCCATGCTCAGGTTGAGGAAGAAATGGTCATTGCGGTCGATGAACTCCAACACTTTCGCCAGGACTTCATTATCCTGGTTGGTGCGGGCCAGCGCCGGCAGCATGGCGCGCAGGAAGAGCGAGGTCGCCGCACGATTGCGGTTGTGGCACTCGTCACCCATGTGCATGGCCTGTGCGATCAAGGCCTTGATATCAACCCCATCCGGAATCGAAGCCAGCGCGCGATTGAGGGTTGGGTACAGCACCTTCTCCATCCAGCTCAGGCGCTCATACACTTCGGGACCCATACCGCCATAGCGCAGCACTTTGCCCAGACCTTCATTCATCGTCGAATAGGCTTTGTTTCCAAAAGTTTTGTTTTCGATGATGAACACCGGCATGCTCGGGGATACCACACCCGCCATGGGGCCAACCGTGTGGTAATGGTGACAGGGCGCAAATTCAATCTCGCCAGAGGAAGCGATCTTCTCCGCTTCCACTTCATCTTTAGCCATGCCTTCGTAAATCAACGCGCCCATCACAGCGCCGCGCTGCGGGCCGCACATGCGTTCCCACGTCACCGGCGGACCGGCGTGCAGGAACAGCTTGCCGTGATAGCCCGGGATCACATCGATGGCCTTGCCCATACTCACCAGCACCGGGCGGGCCGCTTTGATGCGTTTAATCGCTTCTTCGTTGGCGACATCCATATCGATGCCGGTCTTGGTCATGTGCAGGCGCTTGATGCCTTCCGCCGGGGGTTTCCATTCCAGCTCCACCACGGGCACATTCTGGTCACGCATCGGCTGAGCCATGCTGCCCAGGCCAACATTCACCACCGCAATCGGTTTTCCAAACAGGTCACTTATTTTTGCCATGAGATCACTCCCGCTGCTCCACTATGAAACCACCAGCCCCGCCAGGCGAGCCGCCGCGGCGTTGCTGTTGCGCACAGTTGCGCCCGAAGCGCGCAGCATTTCGGCAGTGCGAGTCAGGCCTTGCGGGTCCTGTTCGGTACCGCAAACCGAAGCAATCACGATCAATTCGCGACCGCCCTCCGCAGCAATGCGGCGAGCCTGCGAAATGGCCGGGCCAAGCTCGGCAGCCGGGTCGTCGTGAGCACCGTAGCCAATCACCACGTCCAGCATCAACACCGCCACTTCCGGATCGCGCGCTTCCTGCATGATGCGGCGGATGCGCAGATCGTTGTCGATCATCGGGTGCGGACGCCCAACCGTGAATTCTTCTTCGCCCAGGTCCACGGCGGTATGTTCGCCGGAACTGCGCATCGAGTCTTTCATGGTGAATTCATCCTTCAACGGCGCATTGGAATAGACCGCCTCATTCATAAACTCACGCCAGATCACCTGGGCTTCATAGCACAGGGTTCCGCCGGAAAAGAGCGCGCGCAGGTATTTTTGGCCGGGTTTGAGCTGTTTCTTCAACGCAGCCGCTTCTTCCCGAATGGCCTTGGTCTCCGCCGCGATGCTGACCTTGGGGTCGTCAATCGCCGCGCCGGCCAGTTTGGCCGAAAGCAGACCGGCTTCTTCCAGGGTGGTGGTCAGATAGACATGCGCAGCCGGGCTCTTTTCATTCGGATCGCCGCCCAACAGGCACACCACGGTCGGTTTGCTGCTCTTCAACACCTGGTCCATCACCGCCTGGCGCACTGCCGGAGCGGGCGGTTTGCTCACCAGGCTGATCACCTGGGTCGCGGGATCTTCCTGCAGAGCCTTCAGACCCTCCAGGAACATGATGCCTCCAACGTCCTTCTTCAGGTCGCGTCCACCGGTGCCGATGCCCTGGGTGATCCCCGAGCCGTTCTTGGCGATCAGGGTGGAGACTTCCTGCAGGCCGGTGCCAGCCGCGGAAACAATGCCCACCGGGCCAGCCGGAATGACGTTGGCGAAGGCCAGCGCAACCCCATTGAGGATGGCTGTGCCGGCGCCAGGGCCCATCAACAACAACCCGTGGTCGCGGGCATACGTTTTGAGGGCAATTTCATCTTCCAACGACACGTTGTCGCTGAACAGAAGCACATGCAGGCCACGTTTCAGGCATTCCCAGGCCTCATCAGCCGCGTAGCGCCCGGCAATCGAG
>JACRAG010000439.1 GCA_016213455.1 Anaerolineae bacterium
AACCTGCCCAGCCTCCCGGCGGCAGCCGAAGTTGCCGCCTACCGCATCACCCTGGAAGCTCTGACCAATATCGTCCGCCACAGCCAGGGACAAAACTGCACGGTGTCTTTTTCAGTCAATGGCAGACATTTGTTCGTCGAGGTTTGTGATGATGGTCGAGGCATCCCAGACGATGCGCGCCCTGGCGTCGGGTTGAACTCGATGCGGGAGCGCGCGTCAGAGTTGGGTGGTTGGTGCACCATCGAACCATTGCCGCTCGGGGGCACCCGGGTCCTGGCTCAGATCCCGCTTGCATAGAAGGTGAGGAATGGAAGCGATTACCGTCCTGATTGCAGACGATCACACGCTCTTTCGCTCCGGGCTGCGCGCGCTGTTGAACCTTTTCCCGGATATCCAGGTCGTTGGTGAGTCATCCACGGGGGAGGAGACTGTCCATAAAACGATGGAGCAGCAACCCGATATTGTTTTAATGGATATCCAGATGCCCGATGTGAATGGCATCGAAGCAACCCGACAAATTACCTCGAAGAGTCCACATACGCGGGTGATCATCGTGACCATGTTTGAAGACGACAGCTCCGTTTTCTCAGCCATGCGGGCTGGCGCGCGGGGATACATTCTGAAAGACGCCGGTGAAGAGGAAGTACTCAGGGCAATTCGTGGCGTTGCCAGCGGCGAAGCGATCTTTGGTCCAGCCATAGCAAGACGGCTGGTCGATTTCTTCTCAAAGCCACAACGTGAACCCAGTCTTGTTTTCCCTGAACTGACCGAACGGGAACGCGAAATATTGGATTTGATCGCGCGGGGTGAAACCAACGCTGGAATCGTTCAGCGCCTTGTACTCAGCCCCAACACCGTGCGAAACCATATCTCGAACATCTTCTCCAAGCTACTGGTCACGGATCGGGCAGAAGCGATCCAACGAGCCAGAGAGGCTGGCCTGGGTCATTGATCAGATCCCAGATGTGGTTAACCCTGGCACACCACAGCCATGCCATCGCTTGCCAGGCAAACGGGCAAGTTTTCTGATCTGAGCCGCCGATAGATCATCCGATCCTGTAATCTCGGCTGGGCTTTAACCCCTTCATCTCTGCAGGTGTTTTATCCCGGACAGGCGTGCGGGAGCTGTTTCCACCGCTCCATGCCCAGGCTGGAAACGCAAACTGACCGGACGACCCGGTAGTTCCACCCAACCAACCGCAGCGGATTACCCCCATCCAGCGACACCAAAAGACACATACCCTGGACTCAACGCCAGGGTATGTGTCTTTTCAGGGTGGCTGCCTTTGCCAAAAGGACAGCCTTTTTATTTCGTTGATAAATTTACTAACATTTCATATCGAGTTTACAAGATTTTTACAAAACAATCATTATTGTCTTATTAGCGTCAAGCTCCAATCATACGTCCGTCTTTCCAGCCGTCGACTCGGAGATCAATAATGGATAAGTTCCACCCGTGCTCCCGCCGCCAAACCCCTCTGGGTTATCAAATTCTACTTGCGATGACCATCTGCTTATTGCTGTTTGTCGCCATCCGGCCACAAGGCACAACGGCAGCGACTTCCATCACGGCTGTGTTTGACAGCTTCACCACCAGCAATACCTCGGCGTTCAACTTCGTCGGTAGCGCCGCGGTGGATACCGGGCTTTCCGCCCTTTCGCTGACGCCCAGCGCCTCAGGATACGGCGCGGCCTGGTGGAACCAGCGCATCAAATTGGGCAACAACCGCTCATTCAGCGCCCACTTTACCTTTTCGATGAGCGACATGGTCAACAGCCCGGGTGACGGCATGACCTTCGCCCTCCAGACCAACTCCAATAATTCAGGCGGCGGAGGTGGAGGTCTCGGCATCGAGGGCATCTCTCCCAGCTTTGCCGTGGAGTTCGACACCTTTGATAATGCCGGGGATGATACCGGCAGCAACCAGATCGGCATCGACATCGACGGTGACGTCACCTCGGTCTGGAAAATGAATGCTCCAGTCGCCCTGTATGGCGGCACGCTGCACTATGCCTGGATCGATTATGATGGCAGCACCGACACCCTGGATATCCGCCTCAGCGACTCCAGCACCCGCCCTGGAACCGCCACCGCCTCAGTGGTGATCAACTCGGTATCCGGCGGACGGCACCTGTACGACATCTTGGGTGAGAATGTGTATGTGGGCTTCACCGCCGCCACTGGATGGGCTCACGAAAACCATTATGTCAAATCCTTCTATTTCAACAATGACTATATCGCGGGAAGCATTACCCCTTCCACCGAAACCTACACCCCCTTCCCAGCCATTGTTACCCTGACCCCCAGCCTGACTTCCATTCCGGCTGACGGATCTTCCACCACCACGTTGAACATCTGCGCCAAAGACTCAGGCGGGAATGCGCTGAGTGGACAGAGTATCGCCCTCAGCACCACCGCCGGAACGCTGTCCACTGCCAGTGTCACCACCGGCGTTGGCGGCTGTGCCAGCGCCACCCTTACCTCATCGGCAACGCCCGCCAATGCCACCGTGTCCGCCACCGCGGAAGGCGGCGTGGTCAAACAGGCTCAGGTCGCCTTCTCAACCACCAAGGCGGTCAAGAACGCCGGCGGCGCTTATATTCAGGGCACCTACGTTGAAATCGGCATCAACAACAACGGCTATTTTGGCGCTGCTGCCCCCAATGCTCCTGCCGGATTCCACGATAACGAAAGCCGCTTCCTGGGCTTCGTTGCAGATTATCAGAAAGACGGCTGGACCAACGGCACGCCCAACTTCGGCGGCGACTACTTCACCCCCGGCACCGAATACGAAGGCTTCGGCATCGCCTGCACAGGCGGTTCAGCCGCCAATTACGGTTCCGCAGCCTCCACCATCACCACGGACTCATTGACAGTGGGCCCAGGCCT
>JACRAG010000435.1 GCA_016213455.1 Anaerolineae bacterium
GCCAAAGATGCCTACGTGGTGGCGCTGCTGGCGAATGCCCTGACGGCGGGTGACCTGGCTGGGGGCAGTGAGATCAGCTCCACCACCCAGGCGGTGCTGGATCAACTGGCGGGGCTGGCCCAACAGGATGGGCGCAACTATTTCTGGCCCAGCGGCGTGGCGACCTTCACCGGCGCGCAGGGCAATACCGGCTCCATCGAGACCACCGCGCTGGCAGCGTATGTCTTCCTGCGCGCGGATGTGTATTCCGAGCAGGCCAACGGCGCGCTGACCTACCTGGTGGGGCAGAAGGACACCTTCGGCACCTGGTATTCGACCCAGGCGACGGTGCTGACCCTCAAAGCGCTGCTGCAGAGCGTGCGTGCCGGCGGCGATACGTCCAATGCCAGCGTGACCCTGCGCCTGAACGGCAGCCAGGAGCGCACCTTGCAGGTGACGCCGGAGAATTTCGACGTGGTGCAGATGGTCAGTTTTGAGGATGTGAACGTGGGCGGTGAGAACGTGGTGGAGATCGAGGCTTCCGGCAGCGGCAAGCTGATGTACCAGGTGACCAGCGCCTACACCCTGCCTTGGGAGCGCCTGGCGGAATATCCCGAGCTGGTGGCAGCCCAGGATCTGGTCAGCATTGATGTGGCTTATGACCGCACGGAACTGGCGGTGGATGACACGGTTGAAGTTTCGGTGCAGGTGAAGTTGAACCAGCCCGGCGCGAGCGCCGAGCAAGCCATGATAGACCTGGGCCTGCCGCCCGGTTTCAGCCTGTTGAGCGAGGATCTGGATGCGCTGGTGACGCGCTACAACGATACGCTGCCCGACGATCCGCAGCCCAAGATTCAACGCTATGAGCAAACCGGTCGTCAGGTGCTGGTGTATATCACCAACCTGAGCGCCGACCGCCCGCTGCAGTTCAGCTACCGGCTGCGCGCGCGCTTCCCGCTGCGCGCCCAGGCCCCCGCCTCCAGCGCATACGATTATTACGACCCCGACGTGCAGGGCGAGCAAGCCCCGCAGGTGCTCGTGGTGAACGAGAGATAGACGCCCCATCCCCCTGTTCCCCCTTCCCCATCAACGGTGAAGGGGTATTTTTGCCAAAAACAGGGTTCATGGGGTGCATCCGCACCCCATGAACCCTGTTTTTAGCTTTTTCTCCCGCCCCAAAGCGTGGGGCGGGCCGGGGTGGGGTTGGTCTTTAGGACTTTGTGAAATCCCTGCTTTTGTTGCTTTTCTTAATTTTTCAATTGTCTGAATGGGTGTACAATACAGGTTTCCTGCCATTTCGCATTGATTGAGGTATCCGATGGAAGTATTGAAACAGCGCATTTTGCGAGACGGCCGCTATTTGGGGAACGGCATTCTCAAGGTTGATAACTTTATCAACCACCAGGTTGATCCAGAGATGATGGACGCGTGCGGGGTGGAGTTCGCCCGGTTGTTCGCCGACGTGGGCGCCACGCGCATCCTCACCGCTGAAATTTCCGGCATTGCGCCGGCGGTGATGACCGGCAAGTATCTCAAACTGCCGGTGGTGTACGCGCGCAAGTCCAAACCGGTCACCATGCCCGACACGGTGTACCTGACCGTGGCGCCCTCGCACACCAAGGGCCGCATGGTGGAGCTGATCGTCTCGCCCGAATACCTCTCGCGCGGTGAACGCGTGTTGATCATCGACGACTTTCTGGCTTCCGGCGCGACCATCCTGGGCCTGATTCGCCTGGCACAGGCGGCGGGCTCCGAAGTGGTCGGCGTGGGCACGTTGATCGAAAAGGCTTTTGAAGGCGGGCGCGAGTCGCTGGCTCATCTCCATATCCCGGTTCATTCGCTGGCGCTCATCACCCGCATGGATGAGACCGGCATCTACCTGGCTGACTGATGACCGACTCCATCCTCGTCCTCGACTACGGTTCGCAGTATTCGCAGCTCATCGCCCGCCGGGTGCGTGAGCTGCATGTATATTCGGAACTGCTGCCCTGGGACGCGCCTGTGGAGAAATTCCACGCGCTGCAGCCCAAGGGCATCATCCTTTCCGGCGGCCCCAACTCGGTCTATGAACCGGGCGCGCCGACCCTGCCGGATTATGTGCTGGCTTCCGGCCTGCCGGTGCTGGGCATCTGCTACGGCATGCAGCTGCTCACCCACACGCTGGGCGGGCGGGTGGCGGGTTCCACGGAACGGGAATACGGACTGGCCCAGGTGGATGTCACCCGCACCAATCCGCTCATCCCGGACGGCTCGCACCCGGTGTGGATGTCGCACGGCGACCGCCTGGAGGCGCTGCCGCCTGGCTTCAGCCCGGTGGCAGTCAGCGGCAACAGCCCCTTCGCCGCCATGGTTTCGACGGATGGGCGCACCTTTGGCCTGCAGTTCCACCCGGAAGTACGCCACACCCCCGGCGGCAAGGAGATCCTGCGCCGCTTTGTGGTGGATGTGTGCGGTGCGCGCGCCGATTGGACGCCTGAGTCGATCATCGCAGCCGGCGTCGAGCGCATCCGCGCCCAGGTGGGCAGTGCGCGCGTGCTATCGGCGGTCTCCGGCGGGGTGGACTCGTCGGTGGCGACTGCGTTGGTGCACCGCGCGGTGGGCGACCAGCTCTCCGCGGTGTTTGTGGACACAGGCATGCTGCGCCAGAACGAGCGCGGTCAGGTGGAAGAGGCCTTCCGCAAGAACACAGGCGTGCAGTTGGTGACGGTCAATGCGGTGGAAGATTACCTCTCCAAACTGGAGGGGGTGACCGATCCCGAGCAGAAGCGCCGCATCATCGGCGAGACATTCATCCGCCTGTTTGAGGTGGAAGCGCGCCGCCTGGGACACCCGCCTTACCTGGTGCAGGGCACCATTTATCCGGATGTGGTCGAGTCTTCCGGACCGGACCGCAACAAAGCCCAGAAGATCAAGAGCCATCACAACGTGGGCGGCCTGCCCCCGGACATGAAATTTGAGCTGGTCGAGCCGCTACGCTACCTGTTCAAAGATGTAGTGCGCGCGGTGGGCGAAGCGCTGGGCCTGCCGGCTGAACTGGTCTGGCGGCAGCCTTTCCCCGGCCCGGGCCTGGCGGTGCGCTGCCTGGGCGAGATCACCTGGGAACGCCTGGAGCGCCTGCGCGCTGCCGACGCCATCTTTACCAGCGAGCTGACTGCCGCCGGGCTGCTCAACCAGCGCCTGGCAGACCAGCCCGGACAGATCGCCCAGGCTTTCGCGGCGCTGCTTCCGGTGCGCTCGGTGGGTGTGATGGGCGACTCGCGCACCTACCAGGAAGCGGTGGCCTTGCGCGCTGTGACCACCGAGGACTTTATGACCGCCGACTGGGCACGCATCCCGCCCGACCTGATGGCGAAGATTGCCAACCGAATTGTCAACGAGGTCAAAGGCGTCAACCGCGTCGTTTATGACATTACCTCCAAACCGCCTGCAACCATTGAATGGGAATAAGCGTATATGTTAATGACAGGGTGAAACGGCGCCTTTGAGATAATCTGCCGTTTACCTACCCAATATGGAGGATGTTATGAATTTCGGTGAAGTCTTCTCTCGTTCGTGGAAAATCATCTGGAAGTACAAGGTGCTGTGGATTTTTGGTATCCTGGCCGGCCTGGCTTCTGGCGGCGGTGGCGGCGGCGGCGGTGGGTCCAACAATTCCTACCAATACAACAACAACGGCAACCCCAATTTCGACCTGCCCAACAATATCCCCTGGTATCAGGTGGAGCGCTGGTTTGAGACCAACTGGTGGATCTTCATCATCATCGCGGTTTTCGTCCTGCTGCTCATTGTGGCCTGCATTATCCTGGGCACCTTTGGCCGCATCGGTCTGGCGCGCGGCGCCTGGCAGGCGGACGAAGGCGCGGAGAAGCTCTCGTTTGGCAAGCTGTTTGGTGAGAGCGGCGCTTATTTCTGGCGCATCCTGGGCCTGACGATCCTGATCGCAGTGATGTGGATTGCCTTCTTCCTGGTCATCACCCTGCCGGCATTGGGCTTCACGGTGTTGACGGCTGGCATCGGCGCGCTTTGCCTCGTCCCGTTCTTCCTGGTGCTGTGCTGCGTGCTCATTCCGTTGGGCTGGGCGGTCACCTTCATCACCGAACAGGCGATTGTGGCGGTCACCTGCGACAACATCGGCGTGTTTGACGCGTTGAAAAAGGGCTGGGACCTGCTGCGCGCCAACCTGGGCGCTGCCACGGTGATGGTGCTGGTGCTGGGCATCGGCAGCGGTATCGTGCGCTTCCTGCTCGCGCTGCCCGCGCTTCTGATCATCGTCCCGCTCATCCCGGCCTTCATCAACGGCTCTGAGCAGGCTTTGATGACTGGCGGTATCGTCAGCCTGGTGCTGTTCTGCCTCTACATTCCCTTCTCGCTGATCTTCAACGGCATTGTGACGGCTTACACCGGCACGGCCTGGGTGCTGACGTATCGCCAGCTCACCCGCAAGCCTGAGCAGCCGGTAGTGGTGGAAGCGGCTCCGCTGCCGTAACGCATCACATAACGTGTGTGTAAACAGGGCCAGAAATGGCCCTGTTTTGTATTCCGGGTGTGGGCATGAGGCTTTTTTTGGTCGTAGCGCAAGTCGTTACCGCATGCGTTCACTCCGGGCACCCTGATTGGGCAGGTAAGGTAAACGCATTATGGATTTTTCTGCTGTTTGACCATTTGCCAGTCGTTCGTACGATAATAGAAGAGACACGCGGGTCACTTGTCATTGCGAGTCGCCTCCGCAGTAGGCGGCGAAGCAATCTCCAGCTCGGATGGTTACATGGCTGGAGATCGCCATGCTCGCCCAGCCGGGTTTTGCTCTTGCTGACATGCGGGGGTAGTATCGTTAGCCTCGAAGGCTCCGCGGAGGGGCGAAACAATCTCGTTAATCGCTGCAGAATCACTTTTTAGCCTAGATTCAAGGCGAGATTGCTTCACTCGCAAAGCCTCGTTCGCAATGACATGATTTGTTTGGTTCTTCTCGGCCAAAACCGCTATTGGCAGAAATAGGATGCGTTTACCCCGATTGGGCAGGGTAAGGTCTTCTCAAAATCGCTTGTATCTTTTAATAACTTTGTTCTTTCACATTGGGGATGTGGGGGTTCGTGGCGCTTTAGCGCCACGAAC
>JACRAG010000436.1 GCA_016213455.1 Anaerolineae bacterium
CATTCGGTTATTTGCACTCCCTTTCAGAGCCGGTCCAGGTGGCACCGCCGGAGGGCTATCCTGCAACTACTGAAAAATGGGAGCTGTCCAGGGCGCAGCTTCACGCCTTTATTGAACTGGTCTATACCCGTTTTTTCGAATCTCCCGAGCTGTTCGGGCTGCCCAAAGGGGCGGATAGCTATCTGATCAAAGAGGGGGATGAGAAGGACAAGAAATCCGAACTGAAACGGAAATATAAACAAATCCATACGGTCATTGATCGGGGCCTGGACTTTTTGATGCAGCTTGGGGTGCGCGGCGAAGCAGTGGACGACGCAATGCTGGTGACTCCTGACGCGTATGCTGACATCCTGCAATCCAGCAAGGTGGGGAAAAAGTTCATCCAGGCCTTGATGGCGTGTGGTGTGGAAATCCAGAGCGGACAGGCGGCAGTGATGGTGCGCCACATGGGTTTCCCGTTGATGGCAGACGCCTGGGCAGCGTTGGCGCACGCTTGTGCAGAACACAAGCAGGCGCTGGTGGGACGTTTCAACTTCGCGCGCTGTGACTTTCGCGCCTTGTTGGGAGACTATGTGCCGGATGCGTTGACCCTTTACCGGTTCTTCTCGGAAGAGGAACAGGCGCATCTGCGGGACCTGCATGAATTCCTATTGAAGCTTCACTACAAGCCGCTCATCACGATCAGTGAGATGCCGTATTGGATGGTGCAATATCAGGGACCGCGCAAGATTAAATCCTCTCCATTTTTCCAGGTGGAATTGTCAGAACGCTATCTTAATCCATTGCAGGTTTATGTCAAGCTGGTCAGCGTGGACCGCCTCGCGCCGTTGATGAGCGGACAGCCTGACTTTTTGCAGGCTGATCTGTTCACCCGCGCTTACAAATGCAACGGCGATGCTTGCGGGTGGTGTAAAACGCGCCCCTATGTGGGACCCTCGGTTCTGGAATATAAAGGCCAACAGCGCAGCGTGTGCTGGTACTCCAATCCGGATTTGATGGCGATGGACGATCAAACGACTGCCCTGGTCAAACAATATGCCCTGTTTCACCAGGAACTCGCTTAATTCTTGAGCCGATCCAACACACACCCCTGGCTTCTGCAATCCGCCAGGGGTGTGTCTTCGATTTACGTCCCAGCTTTTAAGGTCTGCGTGCCCAGTCCATCCCCAGCAGGTCCGTGACTTCCGCGCCGATCGGGATTTGGGTTGGCTGCGTGCCGTCGGGATGGATGCGGAAGAGCTGGCTATCCAGCAGCGCAATGTAGGCGATCCACTGCCCATCCGGCGACCAGACAGGCTGCCATTCTGAGCCCGAGTCACGCGTCAACTGGCATTGGTTGGTGCCGTCCGGTGCCATGATGAACAGGTTGTAATCGTTAAAGGCTGAACGGCTTCCGCGATTGGAAGAAAAGACGATCCATTGTCCGTCCGGTGACCAGGCAGGATCGATGTCCTGCCCGGGGTGACGCGTCAGGCGGCGCACCTGGCTGCCGTCCCGGTTCATCACATAGATGTCGGTGTTGTTGTCTCGGTTGGAGACGAAGACGATGCGCGAGCCGTCCGGAGAGAAGCGTGCATCGGCTTCCGTTTTCGGGCTGCCTGGAATCCGCGTCAGGTCAGCGCCATTACTTGATACGGTATAGAGTTCATCTTCCGGGTTGGCGCTGACGAACTGCCAGCGCTGCATCAGGATGGATTGCCCGTCAGGGGACCAGTCCGGGGATTGGGTCTTTTCTGAGCCTTGAAGCAATATCGTCAAGTCCCCGCCACCGGCATCGATGCGCATCAGCTGCCAGTTATTATTGTCTTGAGGCCGGGCGACGAAGACCAACCGGCTGCCATCCGGCGACCAGTCGGGGTCCACGCTGCCAGGGACCTTGCTGAGGACGGTTGATGCGCCGGTTTCGGGGTCATGACTCAGAATGGCGTATTGCGCCAGGGTTCCCTGCGGTTCGGGCAGTTTCACGGACAGCGCCAGCGTTCCGTTTTGCACCCCGGGCATGGAAATGCTGGACGGCAGGGATTTGCAGGCGCTGATCCACGAGACCTGATACCAGTTCACCCCCAGCACGATCCCTATACTCAATCCGGTCAGGCCGATGAAGCCCAGTGTGCTGAAGAGCATGCCTCTCATCACCGGACCGGAGGTTCCTCTGCGCCAGCGGAGCAGGAAGAAAAGCAGGATTACTCCCAGCAGGTACACAGCCAGGATCAGGAGCAGCAGGGGCGTGGTGACGGTTCCGAACAGCCCGGTGGCAAATGCAAGGTTGTAAAGATCGCCGCAAACCCCTCCAGCGTTGGGCAGGTTCAGGTTGCAGCCGTTGGCCTTGCCCATGGCTTCCAGGCTGGCGATGATTAACACCGGCAGGGCTGCGAGAAGCAGCAGCACAAAGATGAGGATCAGGTTGATGAATATGCCGCGTTTCATAATGTCCCCATTGACTGTGTCGACTTATGAATCAGGAGAATAATAATCTAATTCGATGCGAAAAGGAAGCGCAAAACACCCGTCTAAAGAGGGATGCCTGGTCCTTGTGGCTGGCATATAATTTCCATTAATTGTTTCCTTATTGTATGAAACAAATCGGGCAGGTTGGCGTATGGAGAATGATGCTGCGCGGTTTTCACCGCTCATCCTTTGTGATCCGCAATCCAATCAACCAAAACCAGAAAGTAGTCGATCATGGAACCAGTCATACCCATTTTGCAGACAGCGCATGTCAGTCTTGTGCCGATTAAACCAGCCGATGCGCCCATCTTGCACCGCATTTACCAGCAGGATGGCGTGTTAAAATACTTTCCAGGTCCGGGATCGGTGCCCTTGGAAAAGGTGGAGCGGTGGGTCAAACTGACTACGGAGCATTGGGAAAAGTATGCCTATGGCAATTGGGGGATTCTGCCCGAGGGTGAAACGGAAATTGCCGGATGGGCCGGGTTACAGTTTCTTCCAGAACTCGACCAAACCGAGGTTGGTTATTTGCTGTCCCCGGCTTTCTGGGGTCGCGGATATGCCACCGAAGTGGCGCTCGCTTCACTCCAATTTGGTTTTGAGCATTTCCCTCTGGAGCGGATCATTGCGCTGGTGCATGAAGACAATCTTGCCAGCCGGCGGGTGATTGAAAAGTGCAAAATGCAGTATGTCGATACGATCACTTTATGGGGTATGCAGTTGCTGCGTAGTGAGGTTCATCGTTCCGAATTTTTGGAAAAGTAGAAAGGTTGACCATGGCGAAAAACATCATCATCCTCAAGGGCAGCCCACGCCCGATGGGTAACAGTGCGGCGCTGGCTGACCGGCTGGCACAGGGTGTGCTGGACGCAGGCGGGTCGGCGGAGAGTGTCTATTTGAATGGAATGCAAATTCAACCCTGTGACGGCTGCGATGCCTGTGTGCCCAGCGGCGTTTGCATCCTGGAAGACGACATGCAAAAGCTGTATCCCAAACTGCGGGAGGCGGGAGGAGTGGTTTTGGCCAGCCCGATTTACTGGTTTACCTTTTCAGCCCAGCTGAAGGCCTGCATTGACCGCTGGTACAGCCTGTGGCAAACCGATCGGGATGTATTCAAGGGGAAGCCGTTTGGCATCATTTTGACCTACGGTGATTCCGACCTGTACACCTCCGGCGGGATTAACGCCGTCCACACCTTCGAGTCGATGATGCGGTTTCTCGAAGCCAACATCGAGGGTTGGGTGTATGGATCAGTCTCCAACCCTGGGGACGCGCAGAAGGATGAAAAATTGATGGAGCAGGCTTACCAGTTGGGACAACGTTTGGCGCGTAAGGTGAGTAAATGAGCCGGTATGCCGAAATTTTCCGGGGAATGAGCCCGGCGCGGGTGCTGGATGTGGCGACAGGCGGCGGCGCATTTCTGCAACTGCTGCAATCGGAACTGGGCCATTTTGACGAAATGATCGGGGTAGACACCAACGAGCGCGGTGCCGCCTCTTTCGCTCGCGCATTTGAAGGGCAGGCCAATATTCGCTTCCTGCCAATGGACGCGCACTGCCTGGACTTCCCGTTCGGTCTTTTTGACATGGTGTGTTTTTCCAACTCGCTGCATCATTTTGACGATCCGCAGGTCATTTTGACCGAGATGCTGCGCGTGCTGCACCCAGGGGGAGTGTTGGTGGCGGCGGAAATGGTGCGG
>JACRAG010000443.1 GCA_016213455.1 Anaerolineae bacterium
ATCGTCTGCCAAAAGCCTGCGCACCGGAGATCCCTTCTACGCGCTGAATGAAGGCCGCGGCGTCAAGGTGAGTAATGTCGCCAGCGGTTCCACGGTGATGACCGCCACCGCCGGCTCCAGCGCCGCTCCGGGCAACTACAACATTTCCAACATCGTTCTGGCCAAAGAACACCGCGTGTTCTCGCAGCGCCAGACGTATGCCAACCAGGCCCTTGGTTTCACCGGCAGTTTTGTGGTGGGTGGCGCAGCCGATGCAGCCCTCACCGCCAATGCCGGCGGCGCCGACGACGCCGTGGAGAGCATCACCACCTCCGCGATTGCCGCCGGACAGACCTCCCTGGGCAGCGACACCTACACCATCGAAACACGCAACGACCCCACAGCCGGATGGCAGTTCCGCCTGGTCAATATGGCGGGTGAAGCGGTGAGCATCCTCAAGGCGGATGGCACCGGCTCCACCGCCGAATGGCAGTCTATCACTGCCGGCGGGACCCAGGACACAGGCCGCGGCCTGAACATCCAGTTTGCCGCCGACACAGGCGCCTACGTGGCTAAAAACCGGCTGTCTGCCGGGGCTGCCACTGCCGCCTACACCGCCAAAGGCGCCGCCATTGAGGTGACTGCCAGCACCAGCCTGGTCGACCTGGTATCCAAAATCAACCAGGCCACTTACGCCGACGGCAACAAGGTCACCGCTTCGATCATCGACAACCAGATGGTGCTCACCAATCAGCGCGCCGGCGAAAACAACCTGATCAAAGCCGCCGACGTGACCGGAACCGTGCTGCAAAACCTGGGCATCCTCAACGCCGGTGGGAGCTTCCTCTCCAGCCAGGCGCCCACCAATGCCAGCATGACCGTCAACGGCTTGTCCGTCACGCGCTACAAGAATACCGGGCTGACCGATGTGGTGCACGGGTTGACCATCAACCTGGCGCCGGATGCGCAAGACAAAAGCGCGACCCTGGAAGTGACAACCGACGTCTCCAGCCAGAAAACAGCGGTGGAAGGCTTCCTCGCCAAGTTCAACTCGCTGGTGGAGTACCTTAACGCCAAGGTCACCAACATCAAGCAGACCGACGGCACCTACAAGCGCGGCGCGCTGGCTGGCGATAACATCATCGTCAGCATGCGCCTCGACCTGGTGCGCATGTTCGGCGCATCCACCACCAATGGCGGCACGCTGACCATGATGAGCCAGATTGGCATCAACATGGATTCCTCCTTCAAGGCCAGCATCAGCGATGCCAACAAGTTTATTGAAAGCCTGACCAACGACCGCAACAACACCACTGCATTAATCGATGCGGTGATGAGCAAAATGGGAACGACGCTGAGCCGCTTCACCGGATCATCCGGCTACCTGCAGAATTACAGCACCTCGCTGCAATCGCAGATCGACAGCACCAACTCCCAGATCACGCGAATGAATGAGCGCCTTGCTGTCCGTGAAGAACAACTTTACAAACAATACGGTGATTTGCAGGCGCAGTTGATGACCATGCAGTATACCTCGCAGCAATTCAGCGCGATATACGGCAAATATTCGACATCCGGATAGAGTATAGTAAGTTCAGACTCTTCCCATGCAAGGAGGCAGGGGTAAAACGATGAACGATATATCCATTAACCCCGTCGGTAAGGTGGATGCGGAATACGCACCCCCTGTCGCAGTGCGCAGCGCACAAATGGCGCGCGCTGAAGAATCTCAGGCTCCCGTTCAGCCCCAAAAGGCCGCCCCCCGGCAGGAAGCGCCGCGGCCGGCCGTCATGTCATCTGACGTGTTCTTGAAATTTCAAGTCAACGAGAAGACCAATGACGTGACAGTGTATGTAGTGGATCGGGCCACGCGCAAGGTGGTGCGTGCCATCCCGCCTGAAGAGCTAAACAAGCTTCAGGTTGGCGATCTGCTGGAGCTGCTGGCCTGAACCGGCCGTAAAAACCGCAACGTTTTGGCAATCATTTATTAACTGGATTTTTACGCCGTAAAGCTAAAGCCGGAACACGACCGGACGAGAATAGACATAGTACAACGAAGAATATTGCGTAAGGTTCAGAGGAGACGAACGATGTATCAATCAGCTTACCGGAATCAGGAATATCGTCAGCAAGATGTGATGGGCGCCAGCCCGTTGCGTTTGGTGGTGATGGCTTATGACCTGGCCATCCGCTCCTGCGAACAGAAAGATTACGTCAAAGCCGTCAAAACCATCGGTGTGCTGCGCGATGCCCTGAACTTCGACTACCCCGAAGTCTCCACCGGCCTTTTCCGGCTCTACCAGTACTGCCTGGACTGCATCCGCCGCGGCGATTAGTCCTCCGCCATCGTCACCCTGCGCGAACTGCGCGACGCCTGGCGCACCGCGGAAGTGCAAATGAACGGCCGGCCCACCGTCGGCATGGCGCCCAGCGCCTTTACCTCAGCAGGTGCAGCGGCCTAAGAGAAACGGCATCCTCGCGTTGAAAAGCACCCTCAACGTCAGGTAAAGCCCCTCTAAAACCCGCACGAACAATTTAGTGGTTTACTGGTAATCGATCAAATAGCGCAAAACCGCTTCGGCGGTCTTTGCGCTATTTGATTCACGCGTTTTTTATTCAAACTTCATCCAGGCTTTACAGTGCCTGTTTTTTGGATGTGCTACCATGCCACAAGGAACAGGAGAACGTATGAGCTTTTGGGAATCCTTACGAATTGGTGCATCTGGACTGCTGGCGCAGCGCCTGCGCCTGGACGTGATCTCGAACAATATCGCCAACGCCCAGACCACGCGCACCGCCGAAGGCGGCGCTTACAAACGCCAGGATGTCGTCTTCAGCGCAGAAAGTAAACCCTCTTTTCTGCCCGAATTCATCGCTGCCCGCCGCGGCCTGACTTCGCTGCCAGACAAGGGCGTGGCTGTTTCGCAGATCACCACCGATGACACCCCCGGCCAGCGCATTTACGATCCCACCCATCCCGACGCCGACCCCAACGGCTACGTGACCTATCCCAATGTCAACCCGGTGGTGGAAATGACTAACATGCTCTCCGCCACCCGTTCCTACGAAGCCAATTTGATGGCAATTGACGCATCCAAGCGCATGGCGCTCAAAGCTCTCGACATCATCCGGTGATTCTTATGGCAATTAATCCCATTTCCCCCCTCAATATCAACGGCCTCGGCAGTGTCGGCGGCGCGCCTAAAACCCCCGCCAGCGGCAACCTGGAAAAAGCCGGCCAGTCGTTTGAAAAGATGCTGTCATCGCTCGATCAGTCGCAGAAAAATTCCGACGAACTGGTCAAACAGCTTTCGCTGGGCGAAAGCACCGATCTGCACACCGTGATGATCGGTCTCGAAGAAAATGATGTCAATTTCCGGGTTGCCATGGCCATCCGCGACAAACTGGTTGACGCCTACCGCGAAGTCATGCGGATGCAAATCTAACCCAAGGGGAGTTTAGCTCATGATGGCTTCATTCCAATCTCAAGTTCAGAATTTCTGGGCCAAAACATCCAAATCACAGCGCATCATCACCATTTCGTTGCTGATCGCCGCGGCGGTGGTGGTGCCGGTGTTGATCAATTGGGCCAATACCCCCACCTACAGCACCGCCTTTTCCGGCCTCTCCGAAGCCGACGCCGGGCAAATCGTGCAAAAACTGGATGAGCAGGGCGTCGAATACCAGCTCAAAAGCAGCGGCACCATCCAGGTGCAATCTGACAAAGTGTACGACGTGCGTCTGAGCATGGCCCGCGAAGGCCTGCCCCAAACCAGCACGGTCGGATATGAACTCTTCAGCCAGAACACCCTGGGCATGACCGAGTTTACCCAGCGGGTGAACTTTCAGCGCGCCCTCGAAGGCGAACTGGAACGCACCATCGGCAGCCTCGAATCGATCCAGGCAGTTCGCGTGCATGTGGTCACCCCCGAGAAGAGCCTGCTCAGCACCGAACAGGACCCCACCACCGCATCGGTGACCCTGACCTTGCGCCCCGGCGAGACGATCGACACGGGTCAGGTACGCGCCATCACCCACCTGGTCGCCTCCAGCGTGGAAGGGCTGCAGCCCGACAGCGTGGTGGTGGTGGACAGCCAGGGCGTGATGCTCTCCTCTGGCAGTGACGACGACATGACCGCCGCGGCGGCGCAGAGCGACAATCAACGTGCCGCCGAAGCGCAGGCCGCCGCCGACGTGCGCAAACGCGTGCAAGCCATGCTGGATAAGACCCTCGGCCCCAACCGCTCCATTGTGCAGGCCTCGGTGGCGATGGATTGGACCGCCCGCGAGGTGACCTCCAACTCCTACGAACCGACCCAGGTGGCCGTGCGCAGCAAGCAAACCGTCAACGAAACCTACAACACCGAAGGTGCTTCCGTCGCGGGTGTGCCCGGTGCAGGCTCCAACCTGCCCACGCCCGTCCCGGCAGCCACCGGCACCCCGGCCCCTGGCACCATTTACTCACGCAGTGAAGAAACTGTCAATTACGAAATCAGCCAGGTGCAGTCCAAAGAAGTCATCGCCCCTGGGCGCATCGACCGCATTTCCGTCTCGGTGATGGTGGATAACATCACCGATGCCAACCAGATCAAATCGATCAAGTCGGCTGTATCCGCCGCCGCCGGCATTGATGAAGAACGCGGCGACAGCATTGTGGTGGAAAGCATGGCCTTTGACCACAGTTTTGCCGAGGAAGCCGCCACCGCTATGGAAGAAGCCTCGCAGACCGAGCTTTATATGCGCATCGGCATCATGGCTGGCGCGGCGTTATTCCTGATCATTCTCTTCATCATCTTCCTGCGCTCGATGAGCAACCTGCGCCGCGCTTCACGCGATGCCTGGCAGCCCATTCTGCGCCCGGTGGGAGAAATGACCGGACTGAATGCCCCGGCGATGGCTGGCGCGATGGCAGCCGGCTCCATGCCCGCCGCCGCCCTGAGTGGTTCCCACCATTCTGGCAGCCTACCAGCTGGCAACCCCGGCATGATGGCGCAAATCGAGGCAGGCCTGTCCAACGCCATGGCCGGCCAATCGGCTTCAGAAAATCACAACATGGAAAATGATGTCGTGGTGGAAATCTCCCGCGCTCGCGCCCGCAAGACCAACCCCGAAGACGAACAACGCGCGCTGGTGATCTCCAAACTCGCAGACGAAAACCCCGCCACCGTGGCGGAAATCATCCAGATCTGGTTGAGCGAGGACGAGAAACGCAATGGCTGAGGACATGATCGGTGGACCGGTTTCCGGATTGGATAAAGCCTGCGCTATCCTGGTTGGGCTGGGCGTGGAAGTCTCCTCCAAGGTGCTCCAATACCTGAGTGAGGCGGAGATTGAGCGCGTGCTGCTGGCGTTGGGCCGGGCTGGCTCAGTATCGCCCGAAGTGCGCCGCGCCGCCCTGGCAGAAGCAGCCGATTTCAGCATGGCAGACAACTCCCTACGCGGCGGCGGTGTGGAATACAGCCGCCAGCTGCTCTCGCGGGCGGTGGGTCCGCGCCGCGGCGCCGAAATTCTTGAGCGCATTTCCGTTCACCAGCAGCTCTCCTCGTTTGAGATGCTGCGCAACGCCAACCCGCAGGAAGTGGCCTCCCTCCTGCAGGACGAAATGCCGCAGACCATTGCGCTGGTGCTCTCCTACCTGGAAGCCAAGGTTGCCGCGGACATCATGACCAACATGCCCAAGGAACTGCAGATCGAAGTGACCCTGCGCCTGGCGATGATGGACCGTGTCTCGCCGCAGGTAGTGCAGGTGGTGGAACGCAACCTCAAAAACAAACTCTCGCGCGTGATTAGCGAAGCCGATTTCCGCGCCACGGGCGGCGTTTCCTTCCTGGTCAAAATGCTCAACCAGGTGGACCGCGGCGTGCAGAAGACCATCTTCGAAGCCCTGGAGACCAACAATCCCAAACTGGTCGAGGAAATCCGCGCCAATATGTTCACCTTTGATGATGTAGCCAAGCTAGACGACCGCGCCATCCAGCGCCTGCTGCGCGATATCAACAAAGCCGACCTGGCGATGGCGCTCAAGGCTGCGCCGGAACGTCTGAAGGACAAAATCTTCGGCAACCTGTCGGAACGCGCGCGCGACAACCTCAAGGAAGAGATCGAGATTCTCGGCCCGCAGCTCGCCAAAAACGTGTACACCGCCCAGCGCAAGATCGTGGATGCCGTGCGTGTGTTGGAAGAAACCGGTGAAATTGTGATCGGAGGCGGCGGTGATTACGAAGTCATCCAGTAACCTGCTGCGCGCCGATCAGGCTCAAAAAGCCAGCGCCTGGCAGCCGGTGGATTTCAGCCTGCCGGCGGTCGAAGACAACGAGGTCAAAGTGGAAGAAATTTTGGCCCTGTTCAACCGGCTGACCGCTGCCCCCGCAGGCAAGGAGATCCCGGCTGGCGGTTTGACCCAGGCCGGAATGGCTCCGGATGTGCAGGTCTGGGAACCCGAAGATTTGCACTGGATTCCACCCTTCGAGACCAGTTCCTGGGACAGCTGGGACCACTCGACCGAGGAAGATGTCGAAGAGACCGCGCAGGAGCAATTTTCCTACGCCGGAATCACGCCGGTCAATGAAGCACAGCTGCAGGAAGAAATGCTCGCCATCCTTTCCAAAGCGCGTCTGCAGGCCGATGAAATCATCATCCAGGCCCAGCAGGCAGCCGATGAGACCCTGCAGATGGCTCAGGATGAAGCCAGCCAGGCACAGGGCGAAGGTTACCGCGCCGGCTGGGAGAAAGCCATGACCGAAGCCGCCAGCGTGCTCGCCGCCGGGCAAGCCGTGGTTCGGGAGATCAGCGAATGGCGCAATGCCATGCTCGAGCAGAGCGAAACGCATGTGATCGGCATGGTCAAAGAAATTGCCCGCATCATGTTTGGCGACGGCCTGAAGCTGGAACCGGCGCTGCTCCAGCAAAATCTGAGCCGCGCGCTGGAAAATGCCAAGTCGCTGGGCGATCTCAAGTTGTACCTGCACCCCTTCGACGCTGAAAAGATCGACCAGGCCTGGCGCGAGAACCAGCGCCTGATCACCGGTCACGCTGTTCAGATCATCCCCTCCGACGGCATCAAACCCGGCGGGTGCTATATCCAGGGCCAGATGGGCACCGTGGATGCGCGTATTGAAACCGAACTCAACGCCCTGCTGGGCGTATTCGACGCCAAAGACGAAAACCCGGAAAGCAACGCCTGATGGAAGCCAGCAACCCCGATCTGTCCCGTTTCAAGAACCAGCTCGCCCGGCTCAACCCGGTGCGCATCAGCGGTCGCGTGGTGCAGGTGATTGGCCTGACCATCGAGGTGATCGGCCTGAACTGCCAGATCGGCGAAGTGTGCGAGATCAACACAGGCGGTTCCACGCCGCTGCTGGCCGAGGTGATCGGGTTCCGCAACGACCGGCTGCTGCTCATGCCGTTGGGCAGCCTGGACGGCATCAAAACCGACAGCATGGTCTTCCCCTACGCCAAAGCCTTCAAGGCCCCGGTGGGCAGCTCGCTGCTGGGCCGGGTGATTGACGGGTTGGGCAACCCCATAGACGGTCGTGGGCCGCTGGAGAACCTGGAATGGGCCTCAACCAACCGCGCCGCGCCGCACCCTTTCCGCCGCCCCCCGATTGTGGACCCGCTGGTGACAGGCGTGCGCGTGATCGACGGCATGCTCACCTGCGGCAAAGGCCAGCGCATGGGCATCTTCGCCGGCTCCGGGGTGGGCAAATCCACCCTGCTCGGTTCCATCGCCCGCTATGCCCGCTCGGACGTTTCGGTGATCGCGTTGATCGGCGAACGCGGGCGCGAAGTGCGTGAATTTATGGAACGCGACCTGGGCGAAGAAGGCCTGGCTAATTCGGTGGTGGTGGTTTCCACCTCAGACCAGCCCGCCCTGGTGCGCCTCAAAGCCGCCTCGGTAGCCATGACTATCGCGGAATGGTTCCGCGACAGCGGCAAGGATGTGACCTTTATGATGGACTCGGTCACCCGCTACGCCATGGCGCAGCGCGAGATCGGCCTGTCCATCGGTGAGCCGCCCGCCAGCAAAGGCTATACCCCTTCGGTCTTTGCCATGCTGCCGCGCCTGTTGGAACGCG
>JACRAG010000445.1 GCA_016213455.1 Anaerolineae bacterium
ATCGCCACGCTCGCCCTGCGCGCTTGCATTCCCACAATCCAGGCGTAATTTGCGTTTTACTTGGGTGGAAATCGGAGAAATGAGTAGAATTTAAAATGCGTTGATAACCCATCAAATTCGTTTCTGTTATCAAAAACAACGATGGGGCTCCATAAGGAGGTCGCCATGCAGAATAGGTTAATCTTCCTGCTCAGTAGCCTTGGTGTTATTGCTCTCTTTGTCGTGATTGTATTTTCTTTGGCTGACCCGACCCAGGCAGAACGTCAACCTTTTGCCGGTGACAATCCAAATTCGGACTTGATTGCCTCGTTGCAGCAGGAATTGACCAATGCAGAGCTCTCTCCCAAAGTAAGGGAAAATATCGAACAGCGCATTGCATTATTAAACAAACAAGCGCCCCAACAAGCTGAAGGTTATCAAAATCCGGCGCCGCGCGATCCTCAAAAAGCGCCTGTTGATCTGCCGCAAGATGGTTACTACAAAATCCCAGACGGCATCGAAGCCAATCCAGTTCCGCCCAGGCAATCGGACCTTGTGATTACCAATGCCTGGCGAAAAACAGTCAAAGATCATCCATACATCGTTTATGCCGGTCACCTTTCGCTGGATCCCAACCAGAGCGCGGTGATGATTTTTACTTCAGATCCTTATGGTTTTGTGATTTACCGGACTCCGGAGCCGGCGGGTAGCATCCGGATCGTTTCCGAAAAAGAGATGGTGATTGAGCTAAAAAGTGAAACAGGCGGGCTTTTTTATTTTGATGTTGTTCAAGAAGCTTTTGTTGTCGATGGAGAATATATTAAAGTGGATCCGGGCACAGGTGAAAGCAGGGAGGTTGAGACGTCCTACCCGGCGCCTTAGCTCCCTCCATAAAGATATGCCGGCATGCCTTTTGCAAGGTTTTCCAGGATTGGGAGAATTCTGTCAATCCTGGTTTCTTTGGAAGCTCTTCTCCCGTAGGTCGCGGTTTTGGGCGGGTGAACCTGTGCCTTGATGATCGAAGTTCCGCCCGAAACCCGACACCCCACCCGGCAAAGATGTCGGCGTCCCGGCGGACGACGCACGCGCCCATGGTTTCCCGTTCCCGCCGCGACACCGACCTACAAGACCTCTGGCGAGAGACCGCTACGCTCGCCCTGGCAGGCTCGCTCGCGGCGACATGGATGATGTCATTGCGAGTCGCCTCCGCAGGAGGCGGCGAAGCAATCTCCGACTCGGATGACTGCACAGCGGAGAGATCGCCACGCTCGCCCGCATGGTGGTGAAATGTAAGCGGGGCGATGCGCGCATCGCCCCGATCCTATGGAATGGTTTGGCAATCTTTCAACCCGTCCGGCGCCGTGCCGGCAGGCTGTTATTTCAACGTCAGCTCGATCACCGGGACGATCACATCCGGTTTGCGCACCGGCAGGCCCAGAATCAATTCATCCTCGCCCACGCGGATCTGCTCCAGCTCCCATCCGTTGGCTTCCAGAGCCACTTCGCTGCCATCGTGCAGGAAGCGCGCATATTCCACCTTGCCGCCCAGGCCGTACAGGTGCAGGTGGCGGAAGGGCCAGGCGTAGATATGCACATACAGCTTGTTGCCCTTTTGGGTCAGGCGGCAGTCCTGCGGCGGGGTGAACTCGCTTTGCGTGCAGCCGTAGATCGACGCGCTGTGCAGCGCCATCCAATCGCGGTAGGCGCCCAGCGCCTTGTAGGCGCGCTGGTCCAGCGTGCCCAACGAGGTGGGGCCGACGTTCATCAGCAGGTTGCCGCCGCACGCGACAGTGTTGATCAGCATCATAATCAACTGCTCGGGGCTTTTCCAGGTCTCCTCGTCGCGGTGATAGCCCCACGAACCGGAGAAAGTCTGGCAGGCTTCCCACACCACCGGCTCGCCGTTGACTTTGACCCACTCGGTGGGTTGGATCTGCTCGGGGGTGTGGATGTCGGCTGCCGCGGCGGGCAGGTCCAGGCGGTTGTTCATCACAATGCGCGGGCTGATGCGGCGGATCATGGCGAGGAATTTTTCGCTCTGCCAGTCTTGATGGCCTTTGCCGGGCATGCCTTTGTAGTCGCGTCCGGGGTAGGAGAAGTCGCACCACAACACGGAGGGGTCGAAGCGCTGCAGCAGTTCCTCCACCTGGTTGTACATGTATTCGGCGTAGCGCTCGATGTGGCGGCTTTCGTTCATTTTGGCGGCTTCCGGGTGGTCGCGCAGCGGGTGGAAGATGTCGATGGGGAAATCGGGGTGGTGCCAGTCGATCAACGAGTAATACAGGCCCACGCGCAGCCCTTCGGCGCGGAAAGCCTCGGCAAAGGGGGTGATCAGGTCTTTGCCGTAGGGTGTGTTGGTGACTTTGTAGTCGGTGTAAGCCGAGTCCCACAGGCAGAAGCCCTCGTGGTGCTTGGAGGTGAGCACCACATATTTCATCCTGGCTTCGCGGGCGGCTTTGGCCCAGGCGCGCGGGTCATAGTGGGTGGGGTTGAAGTGCTTGAAGTATTTTTCGTAATAGATGTCGGGGGCAATTTTTTCAATCGACTGCACCCATTCGTGGCGGGAAGGCAGGGCGTACAGGCCCCAATGCACAAACATGCCGAAGCGGTCCTGGACAAACCAGGAAGTGTCACCCTGGGTGGGTTTGGGCTGGTACATGGCTGTTCCTCTTTTTATGATGAGGTCCTCGCGGCCTTTCAGTCTGCCGGGAGGTTGAGATCGACGGGTTTGACGCTGACGCCGGGCAGGGTGTGCTCGCCGGCATCCACCCAGGTGGACGAGCCGGGCAGGCGGCAGCGCACACGCACGGTGAACGGCGCGGTGAAAAAGTTCATCAGGAAGAGCTGGCTGTGCTCACCGTCGCTGAGCAGCGAGGTCCATACGTTGGGGTTGGAGCATTCCACGATGGGCCGGCAGCCCAGGCGTTCCAATGCGCCGCGCAGCATGGCGGCGTCCCAATGGCGGCCCATCACCCAGCTGCGCTCCAGCAGGATCAGGCTGCCGCCGCCTGCGAAGCCGGTTTCCCAGCCGATGGCCTGGCCGGTGCAGGCGTCCCACACGGCTGGTTCACCGCGCTGAGCGGGCAGGCCGTCTGCCAGCAGGGTGCAGGGGGCAAAGTGCTCATCCAGGCTGGGCAGGGCCGGGGCCAGCAGCAGCTTGCCGCCATGCTGCACAAAGCGCAGCAGCTTTTCCTGCAGGCTGCGTTCCATCGAACTGCCGCAGGCCAGCATCAGCGGGGTGGTGGTGTCGTCCAGCCAGTCGTCCGCCGAAAGGTCGGTCATCTCGGGGGATAGTGAGGCACAAAAGGCGCTCATCATCATGCCCTTGCGCATCAAGGTCCAGGCGGCGTAATTGGAGACGGGCAGGGCCGCGCTGTCCATGCCGTAATGCGGCGAGCGGCAGTACTCGCGCACCAACCCCAGCCGGCAATCGGCCTGCCGGCGCGCGCCAGGCAGCCAGGGTCGGGCATGGATGAATTCGGCCACTTTTTTCTGGACGGCATACAGCTCGCGCAGCTCGCCGGTGGGGGAAATGCCCGCGCCGTAGTCGTAGACCGTCATGCCCACCAGGGGGTCGGCGGCGCCGGGCGGGTTGGCCCCGCCGGCAAAGACATAGATGTTGTACCCCTTCATGCCGTAAGCCAGGTTCGCCAGGTAGGCGCACTCGATATCCGGCCCGGTGATGGGCGGAAAATCCATGGCGGAGCCGCCGGGCAGTTCGAAAACGGTGGGCGGGTAACCCAGGTGGCGCAGCATTTCCAGCGAGAAGAAAATTTTGCTGGCATACTTGGGGGTGGGGTGCGTGCCGTCGCCCCAATCCAGGCCCAGGTTGTAGTAGTGGTCGGAGCCGAGCAGGAAGTTCCCGCCCATGCGCCGTACGCTGGATTCAAAATAGGCGTTCATGCCGGGGCCGCCCGAGTTGTGGATCAGGGGTGCGTCCACGCCCAGCTCGCGCAGCCATCCGCCCAGCAGGGCCATGTATTCACCGGCGGCTTCAAAGTAGAAGTCGTTGTAATCCTTGAGCCGGCGGTGTTCGGCGGTCGTGGCAGGTTCTTCCTGGTCGATGGGCAGGGCGCCGGCCCAGGAAGGGCACTGCGCGGCCCAGGCCTGGTTGAGCGCGTCCAACGTGGCATAGCGGCGGCGCAAAAAGTCGCTCCAGCGTCCATTTTCCAAACCCACGCCCATGGCAGCGGGGTGGTAATCCCAACTGCCAAACCATTCGTGGATGCCCATCAGCTCGTTGTCGATCTGCACTGCCGCCACCGCGCCGCCCCGGCTGACCTGGTGCTTGACCAGGCGCGGCACAACCTGCTCGAACCAGCGGCGGGTTTTTTCCAGGAAGAGCGGGTGTAAATAGGAAATGGAGAAGGGCATGTCGATGAGCCGCCCATCCAGCCGGCGGGCGCGCACGTCGGGGTAATCTTTCAACAGCCAGGTGGGCAGCCCGGCATTGAGCAGCTCGGAATACTGGTAAGGACCGGGACGCACCACCGCCCACAGGCCCACCTCGCGGCACAGAGTCAGGAAGGCGTCGAAGTCGTACTGGGGGGTGTCGAAATCGAAGCGACCTTCTTCCGGTTCGTGCAGCAGCCAGGGCACATAAGTCGCCACACAGTTGCCGCCCGCGGCTTTGAGCTTCTCCAGGCGGTCGCGCCAGCCTTCGCGCGGGACGCGAAAATAATGCAGCTCGCCGGAGATGAGAAAAACCCGGCTGCTGCCGGAACGATAACTGAGTGAGTCAAATTCCAGGGGTTGCATGAGTTCCTTTGATGGAAAGGAAAGTATTCGCAGCGAAACGCGGGAAACTGAAAGAATTGTACCTCAAACTGCGCTTCTGGAGCGGGTGAGCTGGGGCGAAAAATAACAGGGAGGCAGGGCGATTGCAGGATGGTATTTTTTGTTGAAAATGCCCCTAAAATGTCATTGCGAAGCGGCTTTGCGGTGAAGCAATCTCGTAAAAGCTTCAATCCATTAAAGGCGAGATTGCTTCGATGCTTTCGCAAAGCCTTCGGCATCTCGCAATGACATCTGCCGCGCATTGTCATCACGAGACCGGCGAGTCTCCGCTAGCCGGGCGTGGCGATCTCGGCTATGC
>JACRAG010000447.1 GCA_016213455.1 Anaerolineae bacterium
CTGCGGCTCATTACACCATGCGCCACCTGGAAAGGCTGGAGAAAGATACACGCAACTTCCACAGTGCATTTTTCTCATCGACCCTGCCCCCCGAGGTTTTGGATGCAGTTTCTGCCAACATCACTGTCCTGCGCAGCCCAACCTGTTTTCGGCTGGAAGACGGCACTTTGATGGCCTGGGAAGGCTGTTTTGATGAAGAAGGCTGCTGCGAGGGCAACTGCACCCATGTGTTAAATTATGCCCAGACGATCGCTTTCCTCTTTCCGGAGCTGGAAATGACCATGCGCCGGCTGGAATACCAGGTCGAGACGGATGAGCAAGGCAAGATGAACTTCCGCAGTTACCAGCCTTTCGGCATGGATGGGCATGATCATGTCCCCGCCGCGGATGGACAGTTGGGGACTTTCCTCCGCTTGTATCGGGAGTGGAAGCTGACGGGCGACAACGCCTTTTTGAAAAGCGTGTGGGATAGAGCTTCGAGCACACTGGATTTCGCATTCGACTATTGGGATCGTGACCACGATTTTGTGCTTGACACCGGCCTGTTCAACACCTATGACATCGCATTTCAAGGCCCAAGCTCGATGATCAACTCCATTTTCCTCGCAGCCCTGCTGGCAGGAGCCGAAATGGCTGAATATCTGGGAGAGGTCGACCGGGCGGAACGCTATCGTACCGCATTTCAAACCAGCAGCCAGCGAACCGATCAATACCTGTGGGGTGGTGACAGTTACATCCAGAAAATTGATAATGTGGACGAATACCGCTATCAATACGGCAAGGGCTGCCTTTCTGACCAACTGCTGGGGCAAACCTGGGCGCACCTGGTCGGTTTGGGTTATCTGTTCCCTGAAGCGCATGTTAAACAAGCGGTCCATTCCATTTTCGCCAACAATTTCCTCCAAACCTTCTGTTTCCACCCCAATGTGCAGCGAACCTATGCGCTGAACCATGAGCAGGGTTTGGTCTTATGCACCTGGCCTTCAGGCGACCGCCCGCGATTGCCTTTCCCCTATTCGGATGAAGTGTGGACCGGGATTGAATACCAGGTTGCCACCCACCTGATTTATGAAGGCTTCATCGATGAAGCCATGCAAATCGTCAAAGCCACCCGTGACCGGCATGACGGTATTCGCCGGAATCCCTGGAACGATGTGGAATGCGGGCATCATTACATGCGGTCCATGGCAAGCTACGGATTGCTGGTTGCGCTTTCAGGGTTTGAATTCGACCTGCCGCATGGCTGCATCGACTTCCATCCCAGAATCCATCCAGAGCAATTCCAATGCTTTTTCTCGACCGGAGAATGTTGGGGGATTTTCCGGCAAACCCGAGATGCCGAAGGAAACCTGCACAAATCCGTCGATGTGTTGTATGGCGAAATGAGAAAAGGGCGGTTTGAATGAATCCAAGCAATGATAAACGCCTGAAACTGGGTCTGGTCGGACTAAACTTTGGTTCCTGGATCATTGAAAATGAGATCACCCAGGGACCCGGCAGTGAATTTGTAGAATTGGCTGCGGTTTGTGACATCAACACGGAAAAGTCGGCCAGCTGGGCCAGGAAACTGGGTGTCAAAGGGTATGCATCCCTCACCAAGCTGCTCGATGACCCGGAAATCGAAGTCGTGGGGTTGTTCACCGGTCCGGTGAACCGGGCTGAATTAATCGATCAGATCATCAGTTCCGGTCGGGATGTGATCACAACCAAACCTTTCGAACGATCGGCTGAAAAAGCCGCGCGGGTCCTGGACAAGGCTGCCCGATCAGGCAGGATCGTTCAGTTGAATTCCCCTTCCCCGCAGATGCCGGCGGATCTTGCCCAGATCCATGATTGGATTCACCAATGCCATCTGGGCAGACCCATTGCCTACCGCGCGTCGACCTGGTGCTCCTACCGCGAAAAACCAGACAACAGCTGGTATGATGATCCAGGTCAATGCCCTGTTGCGCCCATCTTCCGGCTGGGGATCTATCTGATCAACGATGTCTCCTGGTTCTTCGACAGAGTGGTGGATGTAAAAGTGCTGCAATCTCGCATCTTCACCCAACGTCCCACCGCAGACAACGCACAGCTCTCCATTCTCTACGCCAATGGAGCCATCGGGAATATATTTGCATCGTTTTGCATCAATGACCGCCAGTTCTATCGCTGCACGTTGGAAATCAATTTCGAAAATGGCACGATTTATCGCAACATGGGTCCACTTCAGGAAGCAGCGACGAAAGACTCAACCCTCCTGGAAATCTCAACATCATTGAATGGGGAGCAAATTATCAAACAACAAGCGCTGCCTTCAGCCGGCGCGGGGTACCAGTGGGATGTGTTTTATCGTTCGGTCAAGGGGGAGATCATTCCCGGTTTGGTGACCTCCGATCAAATCGTCTCTGGGATACGCACCATCGAGTTGATGCGCGAGCAGGCTTGAAAATCATCACGGGATTGGCGACACCATGCAAACCATGATCCGAATTGGTACGTTTGGCTCCAATGGACATCAGATCCATCAGGAAATCGCAAGGATCCAGGGAGCGGCTTTCACCGCCTGTTGTGACACGCCAGCGATCGAGAATATGGGCAATGTGCAGATCCATGAACACTTCGAGGATCTGGTGGCGAATCCGGATATTGATTTGATTTCCATTTGCGCACCCGTCCGCGCGCAGCAAGGGAGATGGATCAAACAGGCTCTACTGGCAGGTAAGCATGTCTATGTGGAAAAGCCCTGCGTCATGACAGGCGCTGAACTGGACGAGTGCCTCGATCTGGCGAACCACTGCGGAAGAGAACTGCTGGAAATGTCCGGCACAGCATTTGAA
>JACRAG010000440.1 GCA_016213455.1 Anaerolineae bacterium
CAACGAACTGCAGGGCGCCATCGACGGCGGCAAAGTGGGCATTGGCAAACCGGTGGACCTGAACCACCCATTGATCGCGCGCTTCGCCGCCATTGTCGCCGATTTGGATCCTGGACGGCGCTTCCTGCCCTCCTCCTCCTCCGGCCCGCGCTTCTCCGCCGAAGCAGCCGATTTTGGGAAAGGCTTGCACTGGGATGTGCACGGCCCCTGGAAGCTGCCCGGCAGCATGGATGAATGGCGCGCTTACTGGCGCGAGATCGACAGTCTGTTCAACTCTGAGGTCGGTGCGCCCGGCGCCAGCCCCGCCGAGGTCATCCGCGCCACACGCGGTGACCTGCCCGAGCTGCCTGGCACAGTGGATAATCCGCTCTGGCGGCGCACGTTGTGGTGGATCGAGTGGCCTGAGTTTGTCCAGGAACTCGGCCGCGAACCGGCTTCATTGGATGAGTTTGTGGCCTGGAGCCAATCCCGCCAGGCTGAAGCCCTGCACATCGTTTCCGCCGCGCTCAAATCCAAATTTCCGCGCTGCGGCGGAGTCATCTTCTGGATGGGACACGATTCATTCCCCTGCACCACCAATACCTCGCTGCTGGACTTTTACGGCAAACCCAAGCCCGCCGCCCTGGCGGTCGGCGAAGTTTTCAAGCATTCAATAAATGCATAAGGAAAAGAACATGGCATTTCTTCCCGGTTTCAATGTCGGCGTCAACCTGGGCGGCTGGATCTCCCAATACCCCCGCTTTGACCATGAACACTTCAAGCGCTTCATCCTCGAGCCGGATCTCCAGCGCATCGCCGGGTGGGGCATGGACCACGTGCGCCTGCCGGTGGATTACCCGGTGCTGGAGGATGACGCCGCGCCCCTGACGTACAAGGAAGACGGCTTCGCTTACATCGACGCCTGCATCGAGTGGTGCCGCAAAGCCGGCCTGAATGTGATCCTCGACCTGCATCACGCCCCGGGCTTCAGCTTCACCACCCTGGCTGCCAATACCCTCTTCCACAACGAACAGGCCCAGGAGCGCTTCCTCGCCTTGTGGGAAGCCATCGCACGGCGCTACAAGGGCGTCGAGAAACCCGCACTCATTCTGGAGTTGATGAACGAGGTCGTGCTGCCGGACTCTGCCCCCTGGAACGCGCTGGCGGCGCGCGCCGTGCAGCGCATCCGCGCCGTGGACCCGCAGGCAACGATCATGATCGGCGGCAATCACTACAACTCCGCCTGGACCTTGAAAGACCTGGACGTGTTGAGCGATCCGCGCGTGGTGTACACGTTCCATTATTATGAGCCCATGCCCTTCACCCACCAGCGCGCCGGCTGGATGGAGTCGATGGTGGATTTCAACGCTGTACTGGATTACCCCGCTGCGATTCCCGGCCTGCAGCCCTTTGTGGAGCATAACCCCCAGCACCTCGGGCAGTTCGCCAATTACATCGGCAGGCACATGGATCTGAACATGCTGCGCGCCTTCCTGCAGCCAGCCATTGACTTCATGCACAACACCGGGCGCCCGCTGTACTGCGGTGAATACGGCGCCATTGACGTTTCGCCCCTCCCCAGCCGGCTCAACTGGCACCGCGACTTTGTCGGCCTGCTGCGTGAACACGGTATCGGGCGTGCCGTGTGGAGCTACAAGGAGATGAACTTTGCCCTGGTGCGCGATGATGGACGCACCGAAAACGAAGAACTGATCCGCATCGTCAGCCAGCGGTAATTGCGCCGCGTTCCGCAACCAATAAAAAAGGGCCGCGTTTGCGGCCCTTCGCTTGTTTAATCCAATATCAGTTTGGCGCGTTGGAAGCGCTGCATCGCCAGCCCCATGAACAGCAGCGTCAAAACCAGCACCACCCCCGCCGCCGCGCCAAATATGGCGTAGCGGTTGGCTGTCTCGAACCAGCCGATCGCCGCAGTTTTGACCGACTCCGGCGCAAAGCGGATCACCAGGAAGATCCCCACCCACAGGATCATCAACCCCACGCTCATCGACTGGTAGGCCTGCCGCACGGTGGCTGCGCGCAGTGAAACCAGCGCCCCAATGCTGGAGATGAGCAATGCCAGCAGCAGGCTGAAGAGCAGCATCCCGGCAAACACATCCAGCGGGTAAAAAACCAGGCCCTGCTCAAGCGACATGAGGTTGGCGACCACGGCGCCCACCAGCAGCCCGGCCACATTGATGCCCATGCAATACGCCACCGCCGCGCCGATCTTGCCAAACAAAATGGCCCGGTCCGGCAGGCGGCTGGCCAGCAGCGTCTCCAGCGTATGGCGCTCGCGCTCGCCCGCGAAGCTGTCCGCCACCATGCCGATGGCCATGAAAAGCGGCAGCCAGGCAAAACTGACCGGGCCAATCGCGTTGGTCACCCACCCGCGCCCGTTCATCACCGGCATGTACACCCCCAGCAAGCCGATCACAATCAACAAGTTGAGCTTACCGCCAAAGCGCGTGCCGCGCATCAGCAAGAACTCGCGCAGTTCTTTTTGAATTACCGTCAAAATATCCGTCATCATGGTTGCACTCCAAAAATCTAGCCTTGCGGGCTGTCCGTTTTTTCGTTTGAATCTTCGACCAGCTCCAGGAACACGTCTTCCAGGCTGGCCTTGCCGCGACGCACTTCTTCCACCGCCACACCCTGACCGACCAGGTAAGCCAGCACCGGGGCAAATTCGGCTTTTCCGCGCAGCTCCACCTCCAGGTGCGCGTTGCGCAGGCTGGCACTGGCCACCTCGGCGCGCGCGCAGAGCGCCGTCACCAGGCCGGCGTCGAATCCGCTGCCGAAGATCTCCACCCGCTCGCCGCCGCTTTGCCCGCGCAGTTCAGCCGGGGCGCCAAACGCCGCCAGCCGGCCCTTGCGCACAATTGCTACCAGCCCGCACAGCTTTTCCGCCTCGCTCAGATTGTGCGTGGTCAAAAAGACGGTCACTTTTTCCGAGGCAGCCAGCTGCGCCAGGTCATCCCGCAGGCTGGCAGAGGCTACCGGGTCAAGCCCCGCGGTCGGCTCATCCAGGAAAATCAACGCCGGGCGGTGCAGCAGGGCGCGCGCCACGGCCACTTTTTGCTTCATGCCGCGGCTCCAACTCCCCAGCGGCTCGGTGCGCCGCTCCCACAACCCCAGGTGCTCCAGCAGTTCTTGAATGCGCAGCTTGCGCTCGCGCTCAGACAGGCGAAAGACCTGCCCGTAGAAGTCCAGGTTATCCTGCGCGCTCAGGCGCTCATACAGACCGGTGTGCTCCAGCAGCGCCCCGCTCTTCTCGCGGATGGCGTCCGCCTGGGTGCGTGTGTCAAAACCCAGCACGCGCGCCGAGCCGGCTGTTGGCTCCAGCAGGCCCAGCAGCAGGCGGATGGTGGTGGTCTTCCCGGCGCCATTGGGGCCGAGGAAGCCGAAAACAATGCCGCGCGGCACTTCAATGTTAAGGTCGTCCAGCGCTTGCGTGTTCGCGAAAGCGCGCGACAACCCCTGAGTCACAATAATGCTTTCCATTTCTTTTCATTCCTATTCCGGAAATTGATTGACAAAATTTTTCAAGCTTTTACGGTAGGCCTCAAAAGCCGCGCGCCCCGCGCCGGTCAGCGAAACCAGCGTTTGCGGCACCTTCCCGCGAAAAGTCTTCTCGATGGCCACATAACCCGCCTCCTCCAGACGCGTCAGATGCGTGGAGAGGTTGCCCTTGGTCAGGCCGGTGTTGGTGAGCAGGAAAAGGAAGTCGGCCTTTTCCACGGTGGAGAGGATGGTGACGATCACCAGGCGCGAAGGCTCGTGGATCAACCGGTCAAACCCGGCAGCCTGCCGCAGCGCTTCGTCGCTCATGCTTCCTCCGTCGTCAAGTCCTCGTCCGATGCCAGCGGCGTGCGCCGCAAAAAGATCAACAGGGTGATGAGGCCGGAAAGGGCAAACATGCCCCCGAAGACGCTCATCAAAACCGCCACGCCCATGTCGCTGGAGAAGCGCGCCAGCCCCACCAATGCGCCAGCCGCCAGCCCCAGCACCCCCAGGGCGCCGAAGCGCAGCAGGCGAAAGCGCAGCGCCAGGTAAACCGCCATCGCCCCGAATGCCGCCCCCACCAGCACCGGCACGCGCGCCTCCGCCTGACCCGAGATGCCAATCAGCACCACGAGCAGCGCAACGCAAACGCTGATCAACCCGGCAAGCACCCCGCGCCGCAAACGGCTGGCGCCCGACTCGCGGCGGTAGGTAACATAGCCGGTGCGCGGGTACGTAAAGCGCTCCTTCAGGCGCGCCATCAGCCAGCGCACTGGCAGAAAAGCCAGCAAAATGGCCCCCACCTGCACCAGCGGCAGGAGCATGTTCAGGCGCGTGATCAGGTCGAACCAGACCACCAGCCAGAAATATAAAGAGAAGAGCAGCAGCCCCACCCCAAAAGCGATCTCCCAGATGCCGTCTTCGTACCAGGCGCGCTGGGTTTTCCGAACAAGTTCGTCAATGGTATCTTTGTGCATCCTATCCCTCCGCAAACCGGTTTGTGTTGCAAACTGGTTTGCACACC
>JACRAG010000441.1 GCA_016213455.1 Anaerolineae bacterium
AGTACCTGGGCCTGCGCCACGGGCTGATCGGGCAGGAGACCACCGGTGTGGGTGGCATGGCCAAAGCGTTGCGCACCATCCCGGTGATCCTGTCTGTGGCGCGCGATATTCAGGAGACGGCCCCAGGTGCGCTGCTGGCCAATTTCACCAACCCGGCGGGGCTGGTGACAGAGGCGCTGACCCGTCATGCGCCGCAGGTGAACGTGGTGGGGGTGTGCAATGTGGGCATCACCACCAAAATGTACATTCTCGAAGGGCTCAACCAGTCTCTGGGGACAACCATCCACCCGGACCGCGCCGTGTTGAACACGCTCGGACTCAATCATCTCACCTGGCACCGCGGGTTCACCGTGGAAGGCGAGGAAATGTGGCCGCACATCTTCCCGGCTTATGTGGAAGAGATGAAAAAAGAAGAAGATCCGGAATGGGATGTGGAGACCCTCGAGCGGTTGGGCATGATTCCCAATTATTACCTGCAGTACTTCTATTACACCCGCCGCAAACTGGAGGCGCAGAAGAAATGGCCGCCCTCACGCGCTGAAGAGGTGATGGAAATTGAGAAAGACCTGCTGCGCGAGTATGCTGACCCGGCTCTGACCGCTCCTCCCGAGGATTTGATGAAACGCGGTGGCGCGTATTACTCCACCCTGGCGACGCAGGTGATCGAGTCGCACCACAACGACCTGGGGCAGGTGCATGTGGTCAACGTGCGCAACAACGGGGCGGTGCCGGTCTGGCCTGCGGATTGGGTGCTGGAACTGCCCGCAAAGGTGGACCGGCAGGGGGTTCATCCGCTGCCCGCCGAGCCGCTGCCTCAGGCCTGCACCGACCTGATTGCCCAGGTTAAAACCTACGAACTGCTGACCGTGGAAGCCGCCGTGCATGGTGATCGCAGTGCAGCCTACCAGGCATTGATGGCGCATCCCCTGGGGCCAAAAGCCGGCCAGGTCCAGGTTGTGCTGGAGGATCTGCTGGAAACCAACCGGCAGTGGCTGCCGCAATTTCATCGTTGAGTTTTTGCCATCCGGTCTGACCCAGGAGGCGCCGCAATGAGCAACCCGTTCCATGTTTTTGCGACCACTTCGCGCACCCGCCTGCGCTATGCGCTGGTGAGCCTGGGAGTCGCCACCCCGGCTGAAGCGGTTGCGGGGATTGTCGCTTTTTACATCGTCGATGTGAAAAATTTGCCCGCAACGTGGTACGCGACCTTCTGGTTCTTTTTCACCATCTACAATGCGCTGAACAACCCGGCGCTGGGTTATTTCTCGGACCGCACGCGCACGCGTTGGGGCCGGCGGGTGCCGTATGTGCTGTTTGGCGGGCTGCCTTACGCGGTGGCTTTTGCGCTGTTGTTTGCGGCGCCGTTCGATGGCAAAGACAACCCGGTGGGGCTGCTGCTTTATTTTGGCGCCGCGATTGTGGTCTGGGAAACGCTGTATACAGCCCTGGCGACGGGTTATTATGGGCTGCTGCCGGAGATGTTTGGCGAATATCGCGAGCGGACGGATGCGGCTGCCAAAATGAACATTTTCCAGACCATTGCGCTGGTGCTGGGTGCGGCGCTGCCGCCGCTGCTGGCGGAGATTTTGGGCTGGCCCGGCATGGCGGCAGTTCTGTCGGTTATTTCGGTGATCGCCATTTATGCGGGTTATCCTGCGTTGTTCGAGCGGGCTGAGCTAAAAACCGACACCAGCTATCCGTTCTGGCAGTCGCTCAAACACACGTTTGTCAACCGCAGTTATTTGACGGTAGCCGGGGCGCAGGCCATGCGTTTCTTTGCTACCGGCACGCTGCAAACCGGCATTCTCTTTTATTTGAAATACAGTCTCAAAGTGGATGAAGGGCTGGCGACGGTCATTCTGGGAATCGCCTTTGTGGTGGCAATGTTTTCACTCTACCCCTGGCGCAACTGGGTCGCCAACCGGCTCGATTCCCGCCGCACCTTGATGATCGCCAATGCGGTGATGATCGCCGGGATCGTACCGATGGGTTTTTCACCCAATATTGGGTTTACCTATGCGGCGGCGGTGGTGCTTGGGATTGGCCTGGGCGGGCTGGTGCTGATTGGCGATACGATCCTCTCGGAAGTGGTGGACGAGGATGAGGTGAAAACGGGGCATCAGCGTGCGGGCATGTATTTTGGCATGAGCGGTTTTGTCATCACACTCAGCGGACTGCTGGTTTCATCGGTGTTTGGAGTGCTGATGCCGGCCTTTGGTTATAATACCCTGCTTGACACGCAGCCAGCCAGCGTTGACCTGGGTTTTCGTATTTTTTTGACCATTCCGACGACGATCGGTTTCCTGTTGGCCATCACTCTGCTCTGGCTGTACCCGATCCACGGAAAGCGGCTGGAAGCGGTGCGGACGGCGCTGGCAAAAAAACGTTCCATGACGGAAGTACAGGAATAATTTCATGAAGCATTTTTTAGGTATCGATGTCGGTGCATCCAAAACACATGCCCTCCTGGCCGACGAAACCGGCCGCTGTATCGGTTTGGGGCGGGCGGGCGGTGGAAATTACCAGGGGGTTGGTTATGATGGCTTAACGCGCGTGCTGTTGGAGTCTTTCACGGAGGCGCTTGCAGCAGCGGGCATCGAGCGCGCCAGCATCGCCGGGGCCGGTTTTGGCGTTGCCGGCTACGATTTTCCATCCGATCACGAGCCGCACATGCAGTCGATTGCGCATCTGGGGCTGACCTGCCCGATCGCCATTGAAAATGATGGCGCAAACGGCCTCTACGCCGGGGCGACGCGCGGCATCGGCGTTAACGTGACCGCCGGCTCTTCCAACAACTGCCGCGGGCGCGGGCCGGATGGACGCACTGCGCGGATTGTGGGCAACGGTGCGATGTTTGGCGAGTTCGGCGGCGGGCATGAGATTGTCATCCGCGCGCTGCAGATGGTCAACTACGCCTGGATCAAACGTGGGCCGCAAACCGCCCTTACCGGAGCCATGCTGGCTGCTACAGGCGCGACCGGTGAAATGGATTTGATGGAAGGGCTGTCCAATGAGCGCTATCAACTGACGGCGGCTTTTGCCAAAGTGGTGTTCCAGTTGGCTATGGAAGGAGATGCGGTTGCGCAGGATGTGCTGCGCTGGGCGGGCGAGGAGCTGGGCTGGCTGGCGGTGGCGGGCATTCGCCAGTTGGGTATGGAAAACGAGGAAGTGGAAGTGGTGCAATCGGGCAGCGTGTTTGAAGGCGGTGAAATCATCGCTGAACCCATGCGCCGGCTGATCCTGCAGTATGCACCTCGGGCGCGCATCCTTCAACTTGATGCGCCGCCGGTGGTGGGCGCGGTGGTGATGGGGATGACAGCCGCCGGCTTTGACGGGTATGCCGTGCGTGACCGGATGATTCAAACCGCCAGGGAGTTGATGAAATGAACGTGGGTTATGCGCAGGTTATGATTACCCCTTCGCTGGAACGGCCGGTTTACCTGGCCGGGTTTGGGCAAAATCGACGCGCGGGAAGTGTCCATGATGACCTGTACGCCCGCGCTTTGAGTATCCAGACCGCTTCGACGACGCTGGTGTTGTGCGCGCTGGACCTGATTGGCTTCTTCCGCCCGGATGTGCTGGAGGTGACCCGCCGCGTGCGGCAGCGTCATCCTGGCGTCGAGATGGTGATTGCTTCCACGCACACCCATCACGGACCGGACACGATGGGCATGTGGGGACCGGATGAAAAGACGCGCGGCGTGGATGAGCTCTACCAGGCGGAGATCAAGCAGAAGATCTTTGAAGTGTGCTGCGCTTCTCTGGAGCAGGCGAAACCGGCACGCATCAAGGCGGCGTCGGTGCAGGTCAAAGGGGTGGCGAAAAATTATCGCAACCCGGAAATTGTGGATGACGAGCTGACCCTGCTGCAGTTTGTGGGCGAGGGTGATGCGCCATTGGCGACGCTGTTCAACTTCCCCTGCCACCCCGAAGTGCTGTGGAATGGCAACCCACACATCAGCTCGGATTATCCGGGCGTGCTGCGCGCCGAAGTGGAAAGTCAGACCGGCGCGCCCTGCCTCTTTTTCGCAGGCGCATTGGGCGGGATGATGTCGCCGGATGTGAAGGACCACAGCTTCGCCGAGATGGAGGCGATGGGCAAAAAGCTGGCTATTGAAGGGCTGACGGCGCTGGCTTCTGTGCCTGCGGCGGATCTGCCCGCGCTGCAGGTAACCCGCCGTCCGGTTGCGGCCAAACTGACCAATCCGCTGTACAAATTCGCTTTCTGGCGCAAACTGCTGCCGGATGTGCGCAATCGGTATGGGCAGGTGGAAACGGAAGTGACGCTGATTAAATTCGGCTCCGCCTGGCTGGCGACCGTGCCGGGGGAGATGCTGCCCAAGCTGGGACTGCGTCTGAAGGACAGCCTTCGCGCTGCCGGGGCATCCACGGCGGGCGTAATCGGCCTGGCGAACGATGAGTTGGGCTACATCCTGCCGGAAGAGGACTTCAAGTACCCCTGGAATCCTTTCAGACCGGGCAAGCATTACGAAGAAACCAATTCGATCAGCAAGGAAATTGGTCCCAAAGTGATGGGCGCACTGGAAGGGCTGATCGGCAAACGCTAACCTGCGGCAAACGACCCCCACCTGTCCTCGTTTTTGACAGTCGTCAAGGCGCATCTGTTCCAATCGTTTTCAAAATCTGTACGCGAGTGGATCTGTATTCACCTGGCGGCGCGTTGCATTTCTGATCCGGCGAAATGGATGGGCATCCTGCCATGCAATCATAGGAAATGCTCCTTAATGGTCTGATCTCGTGCGAAGGGAGCGGGATACCGGAAGGATCAGGAGAATTTGTGCGGTGCATGCTACGATTGCTGCGGGGGCGAGTACAATACAGGGGGTTGTGCCTGAGGTTCGCAACGAAGAAAGCAGACTCCATCTACGGCAAAAACCCTCACCTTACCCAGATAGTGGAGAAAACATGGAACCGGTCATTTTTGTTCACGGGGGCGCGGGCAATGATTATCATCACCTGGTGGATGTGTTCCGCCGTGAAGTAGAGCAGGCGGTAAAGGTTGGTTGGGAGCGCCTGGCGCAGGGCAGCCCGGCGCTGGATGCGGTGGAAGCTGCCGTACGCGCCATGGAAGATGCACCGGTCTTTGACGCGGGGCATGGCTCCTATCTGAACCAGGATGGCGAGGTTGAGATGGATGCGATGGTGATGGATGGGCATGACCTGCGATACGGTGCGGTTGCCGGCATTCAACGCGTGTCCAACCCGGTGAGTGTGGCGCGCCTGTTGATGGAACATACGCCGCACTCCTTGCTGGTTGGGGCCGGCGCGGAAAAATTCGCCCGGACCATGGGGGTGCCGGTCTGCCCGATGGAG
>JACRAG010000442.1 GCA_016213455.1 Anaerolineae bacterium
ACAATAAAAAGACGTGAGTTCGGGTTAGCGCAAACCCACGCCCATCCCCCAAGATTGGAGATTTTTGCACCGTTACACGGTGCAAAAATCTCCAAAACTTCTTTCTCCCCTCCCGCTTCGGGAGGGGCCGGGGGTGGGTCAGCTTATCCCGATCTAACGTTAAAAAAAAGCCCCGGACCACTGTCTCCAGTGACCAGGGCTCCCCCAGCAAGCCGGTGCGCCGGTGGGCCCACTGTTCCACCGCAAATCCGGTTTGCGACGCTGTCTTACCGTCCCGCGGTACGCTGGTAGTTGCCGCGCCCGGTGGGCCACTGCAAATTGCACGCCCCGGCGCTGCCATCAATGTCATACACCGCCACCCCGGCGTTGATTGTGTTGACCACAATCTCCAGGTTGCTGTCCAGATCCACATTCGCCAGGGTCGGCGCAGCCAGCGCGCCGTTCCAGTTCTTGCCAAACCCGGCCGGCAGCGCGGACTTGAACATCAGCTTACCCTGGTAATCCACGATAAACACATCCCCAATGCGCCCCGACGTATTCCCCGGCCAGGAGGTAAAGATTACCTCGCTTTTCCCGTCACAGTTCAAATCCGCCACCAGCGGCTCCGAGGCAAAGCGCAGCCCGTCCTCCGCCGTGGTGACCTCAAACGGCCAGTCGCCGTGCTCGGTCTTGTCCAGCCAGTAGGCGTGCACCCGCCCGTCGTAGGAGGCAAACAAGATCTCCAGCTTGCCATCGCCGTCCAGGTCCGCCGGTACCGGTGAAGGCGAAGCGCTCTGGATGACGTTATAGTCTTCCGAAAGCGGCGCGCCGGTGTTCACCGGAATGCTGCGCCAGTCATAGCCGCCGGCGTTGAAGCGCGTGCGGTCGGCGTTGAAGATATACGGCGCATAGTAACGGCTGGGCGGGTAACCGGCGTCGCAGTCGTACATGTTGCCCACCGCGATCACCTCACGCGTGCCGTCGCCGTTCACATCCGCGATGACCGCCGGCCCGTCGGCAAAGTTGGCGCGGTAGCTCTCGGCGCGCACGCCGTCACAGGCACCCCAGCCTCGCTGTTCCACACCCAGGTCTTCCCACACCCCCACCTTGCCCCAGTAGTTCTTGCCCGGATAGACCGTGTTGTTCACCGGCAACAGCCCGCCGGAGGGGGTGTAAGCGTTGATGTAATGCACATCCGAGGGCACCACCAGTTCCAACCCCGCACTGCCCGGCAGCAGGTCGGCTGCGGCGGCGTTGTTGTTATACACGCCCCAGGCATATCCATTTTCATTGGAAACATTGGTTGAAGAGAGCTGGGGCCAGCCCGTTCGCGTAATGCCGTTGGCATCCAGCACCCAGGTATTGGTCTCGCTGCCCGGCGTGCCTCTTGCGCGCGTCACCACCACATCCATGTTGGGGTTGGCGGTATCCAGGTCTGCCACCAGCATCCCGCGGTATTCGCCGCCCGAGCCGGAAGGCTGCTTCCTCCACAACTGTGTGCTGTCCAGCCTGTAAGCCGTCACCCACGGCCCGCTTTGCGCGACGACAATTTCCGTCTGCCCGTCCTTGTTGATATCCGCCAGCGCGATTCCGGGCCAGGTACGGTTGCCGGTGCCGCCCACGCGCCACTGCAGCCCGCCGCTCGCGCCGTCCAGGGCGATCACCGAGTAGGCTGAGGCGATGATCTCCGCCTGCGGATCGCCGTCAATGTTGATCACCGCCGGCGAAGAATACCAGCCCGTCTCGCACCACGAGGAATAGCAGCCACCGCGCGACCACTGCAGGGTCAGCCCCAGAGAGGAGCGCATCACCACCGGCAGGTACAGGAAATGATCATAGCCGCCCTGCCCGGCCGCAGGCAGTGCAGGCGGCAGGCTGAGCAGCAGAAAAACAACCAGAAGAATCAAAATCCGGCGGTGCACAGGAATACTGTAACACGCCGGATTGGTTTGACCTGTGAACTTATTCCCAGGCTACTGGCGTTTCAAGGCCTGCAGCTGCTTTTCCAGCTCAACCTGCACCATCTGCGGATTGGCCTTGCCCTTGCCCAGGCGCATCACCTGCCCGTACAGCCAGTTGACCACCGTATCCTTGCCCGCCATGTATTTGGCCAGCTCGGACGGATTATCCTGCAGCGCCTGGCGCACCAGGCCGGCGATGAATTCGACATCCGAGACCTGTTCCAGCCCGCGCGCGCGGATGATCTCCCCCGCGCTTTGCCCGCTGCGCAGCATTTCAACCAGCACAGTTTTGGCCGTGTTCAGGTTGATCGTACCCCGCGCCGCCGTGTCCAACAGCTCCGCCAGCCCTTGGGGGGTGAGTTTGAGCGCCTCCAGCCCCTCGCCGGACTGGTTCATCCAGGCAAACACTTCACCGGTCAGCCAGTTGCCCGCCATTTTGGGCGCTGCGACCTGCAGCGCGCCGGCGGTGGCCTCGAAGAAATCCGCCACGGCGCGGTCTTCCACCAGCACGCGCGCGTCCACCACCGGCAGCTCATACTGGCGCACAAAACGCTCCAGGCGCGCCCAGGGCAGCTCCGGCAGGGCGGCTTTGACCGCCGCCACCCAGGCCTCCTCCACCACCAGCGGAGGCAGGTCCGGCTCGGGGAAGTAGCGATAATCGTGCGCCTCTTCCTTGCTGCGCTGTGAGTAGGTCGCCCCGGCGCTCTCGTCCCAACCCAGGGTCTCCTGGGTGACCTTGCCGCCGGCTTCCAATGCGGCAATCTGCGTTTCAATTTGGTAAGCCACGGCCCGTTCCAGCACGCGGAAACTGGCCAGGTTTTTGATCTCCACCCGCGTACCCAGCGGTTGGCCCACCTTGCGCACCGAAATGTTCGGCTCGATGCGCAGCGCGCCCTTCTCCATATCGCCGCTGCTCGCGCCCACATAGCGCAGTAGCGCGCGCAGCGCCTGCGCGTACGCGCGCACCTCGACCGCCGAATGCAGATCCGGCTCGGTGACGATCTCCAGCAGCGGCACGCCCGCCCGGTTAAGATCCACCAGCGAATATTCGCTGCCCTCGCGGTTGATGTGGGTGAGCTTGCCGGTGTCCTCTTCCAGGTGCACCCGCCGCACAAGTATTTCACGCCGTCCAGCGGGCGTCTCAATCGGCAGCCTGCCGTTCACCGCCAGCGGCTCCTCATACTGGGAAATCTGGTAGCCTTTGGGTAGGTCAGGATAGAAAT
>JACRAG010000450.1 GCA_016213455.1 Anaerolineae bacterium
CAGCACGTCCAGCAGACCGCCGAGATTGAACGCCAGCCAGAGCAGCACCGGCATAACCAGCGCCAGCACGGCAAAAACCAGCAGCGTGCGGCTGTTGGTACTCATAGCAGCTCGATAATGTGGCCGATGTGGTCCATTTCGTGCCACAGGATGCGCCGCAGCAGCTTGCGCGGGCTCCAAAATTCACCATCCACACCGACCACTTTCCGGCTGCCCACCAGCCCCGGCATGGACTCTTCCACGCGCACGCGCACCGCCGCCAGGCGCTCAAACACGTCTTTGGACAGGCTTTCGCGCGGTTGAGCCAGCCCCAGCCGGTCCAGGTACCACCATTCGGCGTTGGCGACGTGCGCCAGGATGCCGCGGATGCTCCAGCGCTGCTCAGGGTAGGTCTGGTCCAGCTTCTCCGCAGGCAGCTCGCTGGTCACCGCCAGCAGATCGCCGCGGCTCCAACGACACAGCATCATCCCGCGCTGCACGTCGTCCTCACCCAGCGGGCGCCAGTCATCGCGGAACCAGGCGTCCACCTCGTAACCGTCCTCGGATTCGAGCATATCCTTGCCGATGGTGTACACCTGCCAGGTATCCACCAGGCGCAGGTCAAAATCACCCAGCTCGACAAAATTTGCCCCGGCGTGGGTGTTGGCCCAATGCTCGTAGCGCGCCAGGCCCTGCGGCAGGCGCAAAATGGCTTCACTGCCGTCTTTTCCATAGGCGAATGCACCCGGAAAATCCAGCGCCCAGGCCAGCGAGCGCCCCCTGGGATTGTTCTCCAACCCGATGCGGATTAACATGCGCAACTCCTGCGGATCAAATGAAGGTTTTGAATGGCTTTCCGTCTGCCTTGCACAATGCGCTCAGCACTTCACGGGCGCTCTGCACCCCCGCGGGCAAACCGCCGCCCGGCTGCACCCACTGCCCGACCATGTAAAAGTTGGACAGGCCCGGCAGGGTCTTTTTCATCGGGGTCATGCCGTTCTCGGCGGTCATCAACCAGCCCTCAAAGCTGCCCTTCCAGTTGCCTGTGTAGCGTTCAAAGGTCAACGGGGTGGAAACATCCACCACCTCCACCTGGCGGCTGATGCCGGGCCAGCGCTGCTCCAGGCAGCCCACCAGCGTCTCGCCGATGGCGCTCTTCTCGCCCTCATAGGCGGCGCGATCTTCGGACAGGCGCTTCCAATAGTCATAGTCCCCGTCGATGGCTACGGTCAGCATGGTTTTCCCCGCCGGCGCCAGCGTGGGATCAAAGTTGTAGATGTGCACCGGCAGGGCGGTGAGCGTCTTGCCGCCGATGGATACGGGTTCAGCCAGATCAAACGACAGCCCGGTGACCGTGCCCGGCAGGTCGTTGAATGTGCGGTTGACGCCCATGCCGATGAATACCAGCGGAGGGAAGGGCTTCCAGGATTTATACGGCTCTTCCACTTTTTCATCCACAAACCTGCCCTCCAGCATGTCATAAATGGTGGCGTGCCCATCCGCCGCGGAGATGACGAAATCCGCGCGCAGCTCGCTGCCGTCCGCCAGGCGCGCACCCACGGCGCGGTTGTTTTCCACCAGGATTTTTTCCACTCGCGCGCCAAAGCGCAGTTCCCCACCCAGGCTGCGGAAACGCTCCTCCACGGCGTGGATCATGGGCAGCGAGCCGCCGATGGGGTAGCCGGCTTCTTTGCGCTGCAGCCAGCCAAAGGTCATCAGCATAAAGAAAGCGGAGAAATCGTCAAACCACATCTCTTTCAACGCGCGCCGGATTAACGGGTCGCTGAAGCGCTCGGCCAGGCTGCGCATATCGGTTTTCATCCATTTCTGGAAGGTACGCATACGCGGCAGCAGAAAGAGCATAAAGCGCGCCCCATCCAGCAGCCCGGATAGGCCGCTGCGGTCGCCCATGGGCGGTTTGAAGGCCACCGCGAAACGCAGCCCGCCAATGAATTCACGGATGACTGCGGCGTCCTGCGGCGCCAGTTCGAGCAGGTGCTTTTCCAGCCGGTCGGGATCGGTGTAGAGGGTCAGGGTGCGACCCTGGCGGTCCTGAAAGATCTGGTAGATCTCATGGTCGACGAAGCGGCGATTTTGCGTCAGGCCCACCTCCTGCCACCAGCGGTGCATGGGGTTGGCGGGTCCAGAGCCAACCAGCCAGTGGATGCAGCCGTCGATGGTGTAGCCGCGCCGGCGCCAGCTGGTGCACAGGCCGCCGGCCTGGGTGTGCATCTCCAGGATGGTCGTCCGGTAGCCGTTCATGGCGGCATACACGCCGGCGCACAGGCCGGCGATGCCTGCGCCGATGATCAAGACCGATTTAGCAGGGGTCGCTTCTGACATGGTCCATTGTCCTTCCAGTTTGGTTAGATAGATTGTATGAGTCGCGTGAGGGCTTGTCCAGTATTATTTATCGGGAGTTCGGGATATGCACCCCATCCCCCGAACTGATATGCACCCGACATGGTAAACACCTTGACGCCGCCTTGACGCGCCGGCGCTTGACTCGCCATTCACTCCGCTATACAATACATACAATGATACATTGATACAATTTGAAAGGAAGCAGCTATTGAGCGAACGAACGGGCTTTCAGCTGGATTTCCGGTCAGGCGAGCCGATTTACGAGCAAATTGTGGATGAAATTCGCCGGCGCATCACTGGCGGGCAGCTTCGCCCCGGCGACCAGCTCCCCACGGTGCGCCAGATGGCATTGGAACTGCGCGTCAACTTCAACACGGTGGCGCGGGCTTACCGCATCCTGGACGAGGCGGGGATCATCTCCACCCAGCAGGGGCGCGGCACTTACATCCTGGAGGCGGACGACGCACAAGCCATGCAGCGCCTGCGCGCAGTGACCCTGGAGGACCTGGCGGAGGATTTTGTGCGCGAGGCAAAACGCCTCGGATTCAGCCTCGCAGAAACAGAACAAATGTTCTGTAATCTGGTCAATCGACTGAAAAAAGATTCCGGATCGTCTTGATCCGGAGGGATGCAAAAAAACACTTTAACCTCCCGTGAGGAGGAGCGATTTTGAACAAGAAATGTTGAGGAGAGCATGTTAAATACTGTGGGAACACAACAGAAAAAAGACGATCAGAACCAGCCGCAATCGAAAAACCGGCGTGAAAAACCGGTGGACAACGTGCACATCAGCCCCATCGCGGGCTTGGTCGGCACGCTGGCTTATCTGATTGCCGTGGGCGGCGCTGTCATTTTGGACGAAGCTCGCGCGGCTGCCTGGCTGCAGATGGTCTGGGCGCTGGGCTTCCTGTTCATCGGCACGTATATGCTGTTCGCCCTCAAGGTGGCGCAGCAGTGGGAAAAAGCCGTCGTGCTGCGCCTGGGCAAATTCCACGGGCTGCGCGGTCCGGGCATGTTCTGGATGCTGCCAATCATCGACTCGACCCCGGTGTGGATCGACCACCGCGTGATGGTCACCCCCTTCAACGCGGAGAAGACCCTGACCAAGGATACCGTGCCGGTGGACGTGGATGCGGTGCTGTTCTGGGTGATCTGGGACGCCGAAAAAGCCGCGCTCGAAGTGGCCGATTATCGCGCCGCCATTTCGTGGGCAGCCCAAACCGCGCTGCGCGAAGTGATCGGGCAGATGACTCTGGCGGATATCCTTGTGGGCCGGGCGCGCATGGATGCGGATCTGCAGAAGATCATCGACGAGCGCACCACCCCGTGGGGCATTTCGGTGCAGAGCGTGGAGATCCGGGACGTGATCATCCCGCAGGGGCTGGAGGACGCCATGTCGCAGCAGGCGCAGGCCGAACGCGAGCGCCAATCGCGCGTCATCCTGGGCGAGGCGGAAATGCAGGTGGCTGACAGCTTTGCCGAGGCCTCCAAGGCTTACGTCAACAACCCCACCGCGCTGCACCTGCGCGCGATGAACATGCTCTTTGAGGGCTTGAAGGAAAAAGGCGCGCTGGTGATTGTGCCTTCCAGCGCGGTGGACACGATGAATCTGGGCGGTTTGAGCGGCATGGTTTCACTGGCACAGAACCAGCAGCGCAAAGAATAGTTGGACATTATTAGGAGTTATGCAGATGTCTCGCAGAATAACCTTATTGATCGTTGTATTGTTCAGCCTGGCGGCGCTCGGCGTCAGCCTGTGGGCTGACCCGCAGCTTGGCGACCGCATTCCCTCGCACTGGAACGCGGCGGGGCAGGTGGACGGGTATTCGGACAGCTTCGGGGGCCTGTACCTGCTGCCGATCGTGATCTTCGGGCTGGGCCTGCTGCTGGTCTTCATCCCATCGATTGACCCGCTGCGCGCCAATGTGGACAAGTTCCGCGGCGCTTATCACTGGGTGATTGTGGGCATGTCGGTGTACTTCCTGTACCTGCATGTGCTGATCGTGCTGGCGGCGCTGGGGGCAGGCTTCAACATGGTCACCATGATGCTGCCGGCGATGGGCGTGCTGTTCTTCGGCCTGGGGTTCATGGTCGAGCGCTCCAAACCCAACTGGTTTATCGGCATCCGCACCCCCTGGACGCTGATGAGCCCGACCGTGTGGGAAAAGACACACCGCCTGGGCGGGTGGATCTTCAAAATCGGCGGCGTGTTGATTGGGATCAGCGAGTTCCTGCCGGCGGAAGCCAGCATGACGTTGCTGATGGTGTCGACCCTGGGCATGGCGCTGG
>JACRAG010000446.1 GCA_016213455.1 Anaerolineae bacterium
ACTTCACCGAAGTCCATCACGGTGATGTATTCACAAATGCCCATCACCACCCGCATCTGGTGCTCAATCAACAGGATGGTGAGGTTGAACCGCTCACGAATGAAGTGAATCAGATCCATCAACGCGACAGACTCGGCGGGGTTCATACCTGCCGCGGGCTCGTCCAGCAACAGCAGCTGCGGTTCCGCAGCCAGGGCGCGGGCAATTTCCAAACGCCGCTGTTCGCCGTAAGGCAGGTTCTTGGCGATCTCGCCCTGGCGATCCTGCAGGTTGAACACAGCCAGGAAATCCTGCGCCTTTTCGGTCAGGAGGGCTTCTTTTTCATGGAATTTCTTGCCATGGAGAATGCCGTCCATCATGCTGTATCCGGCGTGTGGGTGATAGGCGATCCGCACATTGTCCAGCACGGTCAGGTTGGGGAAGAGGCGAATGTTTTGGAAGGTACGGGCAATGCCAGCCTGGTTGATCTTGAAAGGTTCCAACCCGGTGATGTCATTGTCTGAAAAGGTGATGGAACCCTGGGTAGGCCTGTAAACCCCGGTGATCATATTGAACACGGTGGTTTTGCCCGCGCCGTTGGGACCGATCAGGCCGTTCAGGTCGCCTTTCCGCAGGGTCAGGTCAAAGTTGCTCACGGCCCGCAGACCACCAAAAAGCATGGTCAAGCCCTGGGCGGAGAGAATGACCGGTCGGTCGTTGTTTTGTGGGTGGGTGGGTGCGCTCATGAGCTGACCTCATTGGCTGCGCTGTTGCTTTTAGCGGCATCCGTCGATTTGTACTTCTTGGATAGCGGCGGAAGAACCTGGCGCAGGAAGGGGATTTCAAAATTGCCAAACAAACCGTTGGGTTTGAGCAGCATCATAATCAACAGCAGAAGGGGATAGACCACAAAACGCCAGGTTTCAAACCCTTGCGGGAGGAACAGGCGTAAGAAGCCTTCCAACACCAGCGCCCAGGCGAAAGAGGCGAACACGGTGCCGGTGACGCTGCCCAATCCACCAAAGACCACCACAATCAGCGGGTCGAATGACTTAATAAAGTTGAACGTGTCTGGGTGCAGGAAGCCGTTGACATGCGCGTACAGCGCTCCTGCCAGACCGGCGAAGAGAGAACCCAACACAAAGGTGATGGTTTTGTAATGGCCCACGTCGATACCCATGGCTTTGGCGGCAATTTCATCTTCGCGCACCGAGATGATGGCGCGACCGTAACTGGATTGCAGCAGGTTACGGGTGATGACGACCACCACGACCAGGAAAAAGAACACCCAGAACCAGGATGTAACCTTCGGAATGCCGATCATGCCGCGCGCGCCCTTCATCTCGACAAAACCAAGCAACGTGTCGGAATTATCCAGGAGCACTTTGACGATGATGGTGAAACCCAGCGTGGCGATACCGAAGTAGTCCGATCCGAGGGTGAGTACCGGGAGACCGAAGAGAAAACTCACTTCGGCTGCCAGCGCACCACCGATCAGAACGGAGAAGAAGAAGACAATGATGGTGGACACGTTGGTTGGCAGGGCAAGCAGAATGCTGTCCAGCGCCGGTGCAACCAGGCGGCCCAACATGACGGATGCGACGGTTAATCCCCCCGCGGCAATCAAATAGACTGTGAAGGCCGAGAGGGTATCCAATCCGCGAATGCGGTTGAGCGTGCGGTACAACAGCATGATGGATATGCCGACCAGGATCACAGTGAAAAGCAGCACCAGCAAACCGCTGGTGGAACTCTCATTGGTCCACCGGTAGGTGATGTCCGCTGCGGCATAAGCGCCGATGGCATAGAAACCCCACTGGCCCAATGAGAACTGACCGTTGAAACCGTAGATCAGGTTCAAACCGAGGCTGACGATCGCCATGACCGCGCCGAGGCGGATGATGGTGTTCCAGAAGGCAGTCAGCACATTCAGGCTAATGAGCACCTGGACGACCACAAAGACGACCAGGGCGCCACCGTAGAAAAGAAGCGAGCTGCGGTCGATTTTATTGAACATAGGATTACGCTTTCTCCCGCGTCGCCTCGCCGAAGATGCCGGTCGGCCGGACGAGGAGGACGATGATGAGGATGCTGAATGCAATCGCATCGCGCATCGGGGTGGAAATGTAAGCTGCGCTCAGCACTTCCGCCTGACCCATGATCAATGCGCCGACGAGCGCGCCGGGGATGGATCCGATGCCGCCCAACACGGCCGCAACGAAAGCCTTAAGACCGGGGATGATCCCCATCCAGAAGAACACCTGTGGGAAGGCGATTGCGTACAGCATGCCTGCTGCGCCTGCCAGGGCAGCGCCAATGGCGAAGGTGGTCGAGATGATGGCGTCCACATTGATGCCCATCAGGCGGGCGGTGGGCTTGTCATACGCGACTGCGCGCATGGCTTTGCCGATTTTCGTCCTTGTGACAATATAGTTGAGGGTTACCAGCAGGAATATCGACGCAGCTACGATCAAAACAAATATGTTGGAGAAAATGACGCTGTTCTCGGGAACGCCTTCACCAGAAACCAATGTCTGGATGCCGTTATTGTTGAGAACCCAGGTGGTCACATCAAAGGGGCGTTTATAGGTGATGAAATTGGGCGTGAAAACAAAATTCAAAGCGCCGAAATATTCCAGGAAGAAGGATACGCCGATGGCGGTGATGAGGGCGGAGATGCGGGGGGCATTACGCAGGGGTTTGTAAGCCACGCGTTCAATGGTGAATGCCATCAGCGCGCAAACGGCCATCGCCAGCAGCACCACGGTGATGGAACCGATGCCAATCGCGAGGCCGGTGTTAATGCCTGGGAATACCTTGCTCGGCCAAAGATGCAGTTGAATGCGTGCGATGGCCAGGTAAGACATGAAGGCGCCGACCATGAACACGTCGCCGTGCGCAAAATTGATCAGCCGGACGATGCCGTACACCATCGTATAGCCCAAAGCGATCAAGGCGTACACAAAACCGAGCTGCAGCCCATTGATGACTTGTTGCAGGAACAGCGTGGGGTTGGCAATAAGCGCTGTGCCCAGTCGAACCAGAGCAAGTCCAGCCAGGGCTACCAGTAACAGGATGCCGAGGACTTTTTTACGGATCAAAAAGTCTAAGAAAGCAGGGGTCGGCTTAACAGCTTTTGATGAATTCATACAGAACCCCGTTTTGGGAGATGGAATGCGCTTGAAACAACTTTATGGCTTTTCACAGGCCCATCCCGGCCAGGGAAAAACCATAAAACCGTTCATGGATTAATCGGCCTGCATTGGGAATGAATTGCCTGAATGAAGGGAGTGCAGGTCAATTCTAGCATTCAGGTATTTCACCTGGTGCAGAAGTGGTGAATGACTTCTGATAAGAGGGGCGGGTAGCCCCGCCCCTCTATCGGAAATCAATCGAATTGGATTATGGTGCAACCGAAGCGTCGAAGCCGATCTTGCCGCCCGAAACGCTGAGCACAACAGCGCTCTTGATCGGGTTGTGCTGCGCATCGAAGGTGATCTTGCCGGAAACAGCTTCGTATTCGAGGCCAGCCATGGCTTCCGCGACCTTGGTCGGGTCATCTTCGCCGGCTTTGGCGATCGCCGCAATCATCAGCGAGGTGGCGTCGTAGCCGAGGGTAGCCAGAGCATCCGGAACGGAATTGTATTTCTTCTGGTAGTTGGCAACCCATTCCTGAACGATCGGGCGGGTGTCTTCGGGGGAGTAGTGGTTCGAATAGAAACCACCATCCGCGGCGCTTAGGTCCAGGTCAGCGGAGTCCCAGCCGTCACCACCCATCATAACCGCGGTCACGCCCTTTTCCTTGGCCTGAGCACCAACCAGGTTGATGATGTTGTAGTAGTCGGGGACGAAGAGAACTTCGGCCTTGGAGTCGGCAACCTTGGTCAGAATTGCGGAGAAGTCGGTGTCGGTCTTGGTGTAGGACTCTTTGCCCACGATCGTGCCGCCAGCTTCGGTGAAGGCTTTCTCGAAGAATTCAGCCAAGCCGCGCACATAGTCATTGCCCTGGTCGAACATGATGAAGGCGGTTTTGAAGCCCTTGTCCATGGCGAACTTAGCCATCACGGTGCCCTGGAAGGGGTCGATGAAGCAAGCGCGGAAGACGAACTTCTTGGTCGAGCCATCGGCGTTCAGGGTGACGGTCGGGTTAGTCGAAGTCGGGCTGATCATGACGATCTTGTTCTTTTCAGCGATTTCCGAAATTGGAATGGAAGCGCTGGAGCAAACTTCGCCGACTACGTAATGGACTTTGTCCTGTTCGTAGACTTTATTGATCGCGTTGACGGCGGGGTCGGGGGTGCACTGAGAGTCAGCAACAACCGCTTCGATCTGTTTGCCGAGAACGCCACCCTTGGCATTGGCTTCTTCAATCGCCAGCAGGGCGCCATCGCGCGTGGAAACGCCGAAGGTGGGGACAGGGCCGCTCAGGGGGGCCAAAATGGCGATTTTAATTTTGTCGCCGGAGCCGGCAGCGCCGGGTTGGCAGGCTGTCACCAAGAGGGCGACAATGAGCATAACGAATACAGCGATACGGGTCTTCATGAAACGAAATCCTCCTTTAGAAAATCGGTCAACAACAGACAACTGGGTCTTTCTTGCTACGGTCAGGAATGTGATAACAGTGGGTTGAACCTCTGTTATCCGGCGTCACCTCCTTCCGGGAAAGGCTGTTTAACTTTCTAAATATGGTTAACGGGTAA
>JACRAG010000448.1 GCA_016213455.1 Anaerolineae bacterium
GCCGAACATGGCACTGTACACAAATGTCGTCAGGATTTGAACAGACAGGCCCATCGCGCCATTCTCGGGAGCCTGGATGTTAAAGGTGTTGCCGCTGATCGCAGAAAGCGCCAGCCCACTCACCAACAGCACTGGAAAAGCCAGGATGGCGACAGGATACCAGGCGATGCCCGTGTGTTTACCAACCGGCAGCAGCAGCCCGCGAAAGATGGGATGATTTTTCATCCCTGCGCTGACGACGGATGCGGCGGTGATGAACAACAAAATCCGCAAGATCCAGCCCATTGGGCTGACCAGCATGGGTGTGCTGGATGCGAACGGCAGGCAGATGAAATAGAGGGCGGCTACACCAATTAACGCCAGCGAGACTTGTTCGATGCGCACATGTGCAGGTTCCAGCAGCTCTTTCCCATGCCGCAGGTAGGTGATCATCACGCCTGCCATCGCCGGACCAAAGGCGCCGATGGCGTTCAAATGGCGGAAGACTACCCCATCCTCAATGGGAATGAAGACCGGGATGAACCAGATCAACCACGAAAACAGCAGGGTAAAAACGAAGAAGATCAGCAGCGGCTTTTGAGCGGATTGCTGGAGGGCATTGGCGCGTGGGATGGATGTCATGGTCTCTCCTGGATTCAGGTAGTCTGGGTCAGGTCGCGGATCCAGCGTTTTGAGCGCACACGCCAGAGCCCTACAGATAATTTTACCAACTCTTCAAATATCACCATGAGATAAACCCATTGGATGCTGAGCTTGAACACGAACGCTCCCAACAGGGCAGTGGGCACCCCAATCACCCAAATGGAACCGGCATCCAGCAGCAGGCCAAAGCGCGTGTCGCCGCCGGCGCGCAGCACACCGACGATGGTGATCATATTGGCGGCGCGGATCCAAAGGCAGCAACCCATGATGATCAGGAGGCTGCGTACAAAGACGGCAGAGGCGTCGGAGATGTTGTAGAAGCGGGTGATGAAGGTGGAGGTGATGAGGATCAACAACCCCGCCAGAACACCGCCCGCCACAGCGATTCCGATGGAGCGGTAACCGTAACGGATGGCGGTTTCCTGATCTCCTGCGCCAATTTTATTGCCGACCATGATGGCGCACGCGTCCATTAATCCGATGAAGACGACGAACGCGATGCCCTCAATGGTGCTGGCAATATTGTACGCAGCCACCGATTCCGTGCCGATGCGCGCATAGATGGCATTGTAGCTGCTGACTCCCAATGCCCATAAGGTTTCATTCACCGCCACGGGCATGGAGACCAGCAGGAAGGCGTATAAGAAACGGCGATCAAAGGAGAACATTTCCTTCGGACTGGCGGCTGCCGGCAGGTGCTTCGTGTAGGTGATAATCAGCATGACGGCGCATTCCACCAGGCGGGCAGCAATAGTCGCATAACCGGCGCCGACGATGCCCAGTTGGGGCAGGCCGAAATGTCCAAAGATTAACCCGTAGCTGAGGACAGATTTGATGATGATGGCCAACGTGCCAGTCGTGGTGGGCAGGCGTACCTGGCCGGTGGAGCGGTGCACCATGCTGAAGCTGAAGGTGATGGCTGGAAGCAGGTAGGAAAGCCCAACCAGGCGCAGGTAGCGGCTGCCTTCCTCGATCACGGCAGCATCGTTGGTGTAGATTCGCAGGGCAGCCTGGGGGAAACCGACGGCGAGGATGGAAAACGCTGCACTGGAAATGATGCTCATCGTCAGGGCGATGCCCAGCGCTTTGCGGATATTGGTGATGTCTTTTTTGCCCCAATATTGCGCCGAAAATACACTGGCTCCGCTTCCGACACCAAACAACACAAAGAACATCAAAAAACCGATCTGGTTAGCCAGAGCGACTGCCGCAACCGGAATCTCGCCCAATTGTCCGAGCATGAGTACATCGACGGCATTCAAGACAGAGGTGATGGCCTGCTGGATAATGATTGGTACAGCGATGGTGCTGAGGCCGCGCATATAATCACGGTCAGATAAGAAAGGAAGGAGGCGTTGGATCATGGAAGGTGTTCTACTTCTGGTGAGGACTTGATCTTCTATTTAACCACAGAGTCGTCAGGTTTCGACAGATTGGTGCTCGCGAGGTTTGGTTCCGCTTCAGACAGGTGAAATCGATCCGTGCAATTCTTAATCCACTATAATTAGCGCGTGAATGAAATCGAACCCCGCGGCAAGTTAAAAGTATTCCTGGGCTACGCCGAAGGCGTGGGCAAAACGTATGCCATGCTGGAGGCCGGCCACCGTCGAAAAGTGGAGGGCCAGGATGTGATTGTGGCGGTTCTGGACCCGCATCAACAGGCGGATACCCATGCGCTGGCAACCGGCCTGGAATGTATCGGTGACAACGGAACCGGATTGGAGTGCGGGCCGGAGATGGACACAGATGCCATCCTGAGCCGCAAACCTCACCTGGCGCTGGTGGATGACCTGGCGCATCACAATCAACCAGGTGCGCGCCACGAGCGGCGCTATCAGGATGTGCAGGAACTGCTCGAAGCCGGGATCAACGTCTATACGACGATGAATGTGCAGAACCTGTCTAGCTTGAAGGATGTGGTGTTTCAGATTACCGGCCAGGAAATGGTCGAAACCGTGCCGGACAATGTGCTGGACGACGCGGATGAACTGGAGATGGTGGATATCCCACCGGAGGAGCTGCTGGAGCGGCTGCGAGACGATCAGTCGCCGGCGTTGACGGCTGAGGCGGAGCGGCGTCTGGGCGAATTGGCGGCGCTGCGGCAGATGGCACTGCGCGAGACGGCTGAGCGCGTGGACGATGACATGCGTGACTATATGACCAGCCGCGCGATCCAGGGGCCCTGGGCGGCAGCCGAACGGGTTCTGGTGTGTGTCAGTTCGCACCCCATCAGCGACCGCCTGGTGCGCGCCGGCAGGCGTCTGGCTGAGGCGCTGCGGGCGGTGTGGATTGTGCTGTTCGTGGAAACGCCCAACGATTTGCAGGCTCCTCCGGAGGAGCGTGCCCGCCTGTTGAAGACCATGCGTGCAGCTGAGGAAATGGGTGCACAGACAGTGTTGTTGACGGGCGAATCGGTGGTCGAGGCAGTGGTGGATTTCAGCCGCCAAAAGAATATCACCCGGATTGTGATTGGTAAACCTCGCCGTCCGCGTTGGAAAGAACTGCTGCGCGGATCACGGGTGGACCGGCTGCTCGACCGCTGTGGAAATACGGATGTGTTTGTCATCAGCGATGAAGACCGC
>JACRAG010000449.1 GCA_016213455.1 Anaerolineae bacterium
CCAGATTGTTGATTTGCGTTCGCCAAACCCGTCCGATACCGCCACCGAGAAACTGGCGACGGGGCGTCCGTCGGGCAGGTAGCGCATCTCCGGGTCTTTGCCCAGATGACCGACAATGACGATTGTGTGGTATGACATGTGGATAGCCCTTTCTGAGCTTATAATTTGCAGGACACAAATCGAACATTTTTATTGTACACTAAATTGAAAATTTTTTCTACTAAATTCATCAGGCGAATCCGCCTCCCGGCGATACTGGTTGTTTTCCTGGTCATCGAGTTTCTGGATGAACTGGTCTATGGCGCGCGCGAGGCTTCCTGGCCGCTCATCCGCAATGACCTGGGTTTGACGTATGTACAGATCGGGTTGATCCTGAGCGTGCCGGGTCTTTTCAGCTCCTTGATTGAGCCGCTGTTGGGGATTATGGGCGACGTGTGGAAGCGGCGCGTGCTGATCCTGGGCGGCGGGGTGGTGTTTACCCTTTCCCTGTTGTGGATCAGCCAGGTGGGTGGTTTTTGGGGGTTGATTCTGGCATCCAGTCTCCTGTCGCCGGCATCCGGCGCGTTTGTCAGCCTGTCGCAGGCTTCGTTGATGGACGCACAGCCCGAACGACATGACCAGAACATGGCGCGCTGGACCTTCGCGGGGTCGTTGGGCGTATTTGGCGGACCGTTGGTGCTCAGCCTGGCGGTGGCGTTAGGCGGTGACTGGCGGGCGCTGACCTTGGGGCTGGGGATTTTCAGCGCGGTTGTGCTTGTGCTGGCCTTTCGCTTTGTGCACCCACCAAGCGCTGCGGCTTTGCCTGGAGAGGCAGAAGCAGGCGCTGCGCCGGTGGGGTTTGTCGACGGGATGCGCAATGCCATGCGTGCATTGCGGCGCGGCGAGGTGCTGCGCTGGCTGGTGCTGCTGGAATTTTCCGACCTGATGCTGGATGTGCTCTACGGTTATCTGGCGCTTTATCTGGTGGATGTAGCCGGTCTGTCGCCGCAGATCGCTGCGCTGGGTGTGGCGGTATGGACCGGCGTGGGGCTGTTGGGCGATTTTTTATTGATCCCGCTGCTGGAGCGGGTGAACGGCTTGGCGTATTTGCGGGTGAGTGTGGTGATGGAACTGCTGCTCTTTCCGGCCTTTTTGCTGCTGGACGCACTGCCGTTGAAGCTGGTTGCGCTGGCGCTGCTGGGTTTTTTCAATTCGGGCTGGTATTCGGTGCTGATGGGCCGTCTGTACAGTGCCATGCCCGGTCAGAGCGGCACGGTGATGACCGTCGGGAACATCGCCGGCTGGTTCGGCAAGCTCATCCCGCTGAGAATTGGCCTGGCTGCCCAGCGCTTTGGCCTGGATGCCGCCATGTGGCTGCTGCTGGCAGGTCCGCTGGCGTTGTTGATCGGCCTGCCGGGCCGGGAACAGCGGTCTCAGTCAGACCTGTCCACCCGGATGGATGGATAAGGTTTAGCGGTCAGGGGGTTCACAAAGTTACAAAGACTAACCCCACCCCTGCCCGCCCAGGCTTTGGGGCAATAATTCCCCTTCACCGTTGACTGGGAAGGGGAAAAAGGGAGATGGTGCAAAGAACACGATGTGACTTTGTGCAAACCAAGGTTTGGCAGTGGGTTTGGATTGACGAGAATGCCAATCGAGGCTATAGTCAGAAAAGATTGGATCAGGTGGCAGTATGCAATCGAAACAAATCTTAATCATTGAAGACAACGCGGATAATCGGGAACTGGTTAAATTCCTGCTGAGCACCGCCGGATTTACGGTGGACGCGGTGGCGAATGCCATGGAAGCCCTGGCATGGTTGAAAAACCATCACCCGGATTTGATCCTGCTCGACATGAGCCTGCCTCAAATTGACGGCTGGCAGCTGGCGCAGCAGTTGAAAGCCGATCCGCTTACCGCAGATATCAAGCTGGTTGCGCTGACTGCGCACACGCTGCCGGGTGATCGCAAGCGGGCGCTGGATGCGGGCTGTGACGGTTTCATCTCCAAGCCGCTGGATGTGCCCAACTTTGCCCGCACGGTCGGGGAGTATCTCCAATAAATCCTTTGACAGGCGGTTCGACTCAACCATTCAGGCTGCCGGGTACCGGCAGCTTTTTTTATGTTCCTGCAGCGTTGAATTGCGTTTGGTGATTCATAGAACATAAGATTAGAGTTTATAGAACACCTGTACTATTATAGAACGAACGTGCTATAATCAGTCATGATGACAGGTGAAGCATGAACGGCGTACAGAAAGCAGTTTTCCCCGGTGTAATGTTGGGCATTTTTGCCTTAATAACGGTGACCCGATGGATCGCATCGCCGATCCAGGTGCTTGCATCCACAGAAGAAGCGCAGGCCGCCCAGGTTGTGGTTGTGGAAGAAGCCCCGACCAGCGAAGATACGGTGGTTGAAGCGCCGGAACAAGCAGACGAACAGGACAAACCAGCGGAGTCCGATGACGGTGATTGCGCAGTGAGTGGCAGTTTCGCCGAATCGATCCGGCAGTGGTGCGGGTTGATCACCCGCTATGCTCGTGAGGCAGGGCTGGAGCCCAACCTGGTGGCAGCCTTGATTGTGCAGGAAAGCGGCGGAAATGCGCAGGCCTATTCGCATTCAGGCGCGGTGGGTTTGATGCAGGTCATGCCGCGTGACGGGCTGGCGGCTTCCTTCATGTGTGTCAATGGTCCGTGCTTTGCCAACCGTCCCAGTATGGCCGAGTTATACGATCCGGAGTTCAATATCTCCTATGGCACACGCATGTTGGCGGGCCTGGTCAACAAACGTGGTTCGCTGCGGGATGGGTTGATGGCCTATGGTCCGATGAACGTGGGGTATTATTATGCCGACAAGGTGTTGGGGATTTACGAGGCGCACCGCTGAGCTGTCGATCACAATTGATTACTGATCCATCCCTCCGCCCTGTGAAAGGGCGGATTTTCTTTTCAGCAGCCCATCCTTCATGGGGTACGCGGGGTGTTGGTCGGCCAGGGGGTCAGAGTCGGTCCGCCCGGCAGCAGGGGGATGCGTGTGGGTGTATCGGTCGGCAGCGGCGCCACGGTGCGCTGCGGGGTTGACGGCGGCAGCACCTGGGGGGTTGGGCTGGATAGGATGGCGGGAGCGACTGTCGGTGTAAGGGTGGGCGTGACCCGGCTGCCCACTGCGCCGCCGTTCATCAACCACCAACCCCCCACCACCAACCCGATCAGGGCGACCACCGCCAGCGTGCCGGCACAGCCGGCAAGCACCCAGCGCAGCCCACGGCTGTTTGAGCGCGTCTTCTGCACGGGTACCGGAAGCTGCACGCTCTGGTCCGGCGCAGAAAAACTGACCAGGGTGATGTTGTCATGCCCGCCGCGTGCGTTGGAGAGGTCGATCAAGGATTGTGATGCTTCTTCCGGGCTGCGGTTGAGGTAGGCCGCCAGGATCTCCTGATCGGAGACCAGGTCGGTTAATCCATCACTGGTGAGTAAAATCCGGTCGCCAGGCGCGAGGGTCAGTCCCTGGTTGGCGGCAGCCTGTTCATCGTTTTCCTGTCCGGAAAGGCGCAGGCGCAAATCCACTTCCGGCAGGTAGGGTGAGCCCAGGTAGCGCCGGATAACGTGGGCGTTGGGATGCCCACGGATATCCTCGGGCTGGATATAACCGTTTTCCAACGCCTCCTGCACCCAGGTGTGGTCGGTGCTGATGCGCTGGATGCGCCCACCACGGATCAGATAGATGCGCGAGTCGCCAACCGTGGCGGTGTACAGCCGGCTGCCGATCAACCAGGCCACCGCGCAGGTGGCGCCCATGCCAGCCATTTCTTCGGAGGAGGCTGCCTGCTGGCGGATGGCATCCGAAGCGGTATGGACAGCGCGCAC
>JACRAG010000444.1 GCA_016213455.1 Anaerolineae bacterium
CCCGCATCCACCCCCGCGGCTTCGCCGCCGCCCCCTCAGGATAGGGGCAAAAGAATATCTCCCAAGATTGTCAAGCTACTTTGCGAACAGTCGTGGGATTGCGGATTGGCTTGCATTTCAACTCTTCTTTTTGCTATACTTTCCTTACGAAGCAACGAACCCTTACAACGGTGCTCAATACCTATACAGGAGGATCTATGCAATTCAGAGTGCGTGACTGGATGATGGATTTGGTGGTCTTCGTTGACCCTGACACCCTGGTTACCGATGCGCTGGCAACCATGCGCCGCCGTTATATCAACAGCCTGATCATTAGCAAGTCCGCAACAAGCCCTGAGTATGGGATTCTCACATCGACTGATATTAGCGACAAGATCGTTGCGCAGGACCGCAACCCGGGTACCGTGAAGGTGAGTGAAGTGATGACCAGCCCCCTGATCACCGTCCCTGAAGATATGCCCATCAGCGAATGCGCCAGAATCATGAAACAGCACCGCATTCATCACCTGCCGGTGGTGAACGAAAGTGGTATGATTGCCGGCATGATCTCAGCGACTGATTTCCTGGTGGTGGCGGAAGCCATGGGTCGCCAGGGCGAGCGCTCACTGAGCTAGGATTTGCCTTTTAGGTCGAAATAAAAGGATGCGGGTTGCCTGCATCCTTTTTGATTATGGATTATTAGACTCGGTTTTTGCTATAATGATGATCAGATGGCAAGAAAGATCGTTTCCATTCTGTGGATTTCCCTGCTGGCGTTTTTATTGATAAAAGCGCCAGGGGTTTCGTATGCCCAGGGTGACAGTCCGGAAACGTTGATCATGCAGGTCAATGCGCTGCGCGCCGGCGCCGGTTTATCCCCCCTCACAGCCGATTCTTCCTTGATGGCGGCAGCCCAATCGCATTCTGAATTTCAGGCGGCGAATGGGGTGATCACCCATGTGGGCGCGGGCAACAGCGCGCCGCGTGACCGGGCCATCGCAGCCGGTTACGGCGGGGGCAGCCCGGTGCGGGTGTCCGAAAACATCGCTGCCGGGACCAACCTGCTCGTCGCGGATGCGATAGTAATGTATTGGTCGGACAGCGTGCACATGGGAACCATGCTCGACCCGGATTTTAAACATGTGGGGGCAGGGGTGGCGGTCTCCGGTGATTTTGTGTATTACACCCTGGTGGTCGGCTCCACCGAAGGACAGAGCAAGCTGGTTACCGCAGCGCCAACCGCCACCGCCCTGCCCGCGACGGCGACGCCGGCTGGCGCTTTTACGGCTACCCCTGGAGGGACGCCCGAACCCAACCAGGTAACCCGCAAGCAGGGCATTGATGTGGCAGGCGTGCAAACCGCCACTGCGCTGCCGGACGGTTCACTGGTGCATGAGGTGACTCCCGGTCAATCGCTGTGGGGAATTGCCATGGCGTATGGGGTGACCATCGATGACATCCTCAAGATAAACAACCTGCCTGCCAACACGGTGATCTGGCCGGGAGATAAACTGCTCATCCTGCCTGCTTTCACTCCCACCGTTTCGCCCACTGTGACGGAAACGCCTGTGCCGGCAACCCCCAGCGCGACCCCGACTTCCACTTTGTCGGCGCCCACCGCCACGTCCACTCCGGATAATCCACCCACAGAGACGCCGCGCGCATTGGTGCCGGTGTTGGGCAGCCCGCCGCGGCAGTTTGCCGCTGTCGGGATTATCCTGATTTCGCTGGTGGGGCTGGGCTTGATTGTGCTCGGTGCGCTGCGAAGGCGATAAAGATAGAATCTCAAATTCTGAAAACTGAGTTTGGATTCTCATATTCTTCATATTTTTCCACGTTATGATTAAACTTGTAAAGAGAGGGTGCATTTTCACCTCCTGAAGCCTCTGCTCTCCACTCAAAGCGGCAGGGCCAGGGGTGGGGTGATATCACCCCAGATCTGAAATGCACCTGTAAAGAGACTATCTCTTGCCAAAGCGGTTGCAAAAGGCTTATAATGAAGCGACTATGCCGGGATGAGATGTACCGGTATTCTTGAGCAAGTGAGGTTGTTATGCCAGTTTATACCTACCGGTGTGAAAGTTGTGGGGTCCGTTTCGACCAGACCCAAAAGTTTTCTGATGCGCCGCTGACGCGCTGCCCGGAGTGTGGAAAGAAATCGCTGAAAAAAGTTTACCAGCCCGTGGGCATCGTCTTCAAGGGATCTGGTTTTTATGCTACCGATCACCGTTCTCCATCTGGGGCAGGAAAAGCCAGCAGCCACAGTGACGAGAAGCCTGAAAGCAAGAGCTCGACCAGCGAGACCAAGACTGAAACCAAGTCCACAGGCAGCGAAAGCGCCAGTTAAGACGCGAAAATTGCCGTTACCAACGAAATATCCTAACCCGGGTAACCCCCGGGTTTTATTTTCTGCGAAAGTGATATATAACTACAATTCTTCTCGCTTTACTTCGAATTTTTTTCGCAGTATGATGACGTTACGAAAGAGGGGTAATCGGTGTTATTAGCCCCGTAGGTTCTCAATCTTATCAACAGGTTAATGGATGGGGCGGCGATGGCGGAAATGTCCCGCCAGCGTCGCCTCAAAAGCCCTCCCCTGGTTTATAATTAAACCCGGGTGTCGGATTAACCTGCATCCCCACCGTTTAGGGGGTCATCATCGCAAGGGTGCTCACGCGTCATTGGTTTTTCGTCATCAGTCTGGTCCTGACCCTGCTTGCCAGTGCATGTGGGGAGGCTGGATTTGGAGTGGCACAGGCAGGGCTTTCCGCTCCAGCCTCTGTTCCCATTGATCCGGTCTTTAAGGAGTTTTACCAGACGCTGGGCGGCGAAGCGCTGCTAGGGCGTGGCATTTCCACCCTGGTGGATCGCAATGGCGATCAGTGCCAGTTTGTTGAAGCAGCCTTGATGTGCTTTGACCAATCGGAGGCGGAGAGCAGCAAACGCTACCGCCTCGAACCGCTCGGATACCAGCTGCAGGTCAGCGACGACCCACGCCTGCCGCCTCCGCCAGATGCCGGGACGCGGGTTTTGGGCGATGGATTTGTGCTTTACCGCGAGTTTGAGACAGTTTACGACCGGATTTACGGGGACCTGTATGCCGGTCTGCCGCTCACCCAGGTACGGATCAATCGCGATGCTCAGCGCTACGAGCAATTCTTTGAAAATGTGGGCTTTTATCGCCGGTTTAGCGATCCGCCGGACGCGGTACATCTGCTGCCCTATGGAGGGTATTTCTGCGGATTGGGCTGTTCAAATCACCAGGGCGATTTCTGGCAGATTGTGCGCAGTGGGCAGATCAGCCAACCGTTTGAGATGACCCTGCTGCGCATGGGTTGGAATGACCTCGGACGCCCGGTCAGCCAGCCGCGTCAGCCAGGCGATGGCACGATCGAGCAGGTGTACGAATCGGCGGTGCTTTACGCGCCGCTGGACAACATCAGCCAGATCCGCATGCGCCCGTTGGTGTTGTGGATGGGTCAGGTGGTGGTGCAGCCGCCCGTTGAGCGCAACCCACATGAGCAGCTGGTATTTTATGAGACGGAAAATGGCCTGGGGTAC
>JACRAG010000454.1 GCA_016213455.1 Anaerolineae bacterium
TCCAGGGCCATCGGATCCCCAAAACAAAGGTGCGCACCCGTTCGCGCGCATGCCACATCCAAAAGCCCCCGCCCAACGACCAGATCAACACCAGACCGGCGCCCATAAAGATCACCGCCCGTGCGTTGGGCGGCATGAAAACAACAGCCATCACCAACATGAACAGCGTGGTCACCACCGTCCAGCCAGTCAGCAAACGGATGAAATTGCCGGATGTCAGCAACTTACGCACGAATGGATCCTTTCCCAACTCTGCAACCCCCACCCTGGTCGATCAGCGCTGTTATGGGATCGCCAGGATCGCCGCCGTGACATCTTCCAGGCGCATGGAGGTGGTATCCAGCATCCGCCAGCCATCCGCCAGCAATTCCGGCTGCGCCGCCCGCAGATTCTGATACACATCCCGGATCCCCTCATCCAGCAAAAGCCGGAAGGGATCATCACCGGCGCGGCGGAAATTGCGCTGATGTGCCTCATCCTGGCTGGGGAATAAAACCACCTTCACCACATCCGGGTGACCGCGCAAAACCTGGTACTCCGCACAGTAGTGCGGATCGAAAAAATCATCCACCACAACAGCGAACCCTGCCTGGTGATAATCCAGCGCCATGCGAATCACATTCGTCCGCGCCAACCCGACCTGCTCCACCAGCGCCGCGCTCCAGGTGGTGCTAGGCATCGCCATATCCGAAACCACCATGTGCCGGATGGTGTCAACAGGGATATGAATGCTTCGGGGGAAGGATTCCGCGACAGCCCGGCTGGTGGTGCTTTTACCAACGGCAGGTGCGCCAACAATCAAGAATATGGGGGGCATGATGGACTCCTGAGTGATTTGACGATACATCCGGCTGGCAGGAATGTTCCGCAGCCGTCAAATCATTATAAGGACATCCCCACCGGCGGGCAAGCAATTTGGATAAACTAACTCTCTTTTGCGTTCAGTCTTTGTGTTGCGCCAGGAACTCCCGCAAAATCCGGTTGAACTGCTGTGGATTGTCCATGTTGGCGCAGTGCCCGGCTGCCGGAATGACTGCCAGCCGGCTGCCAGCTGCGCGGGCATGCCAGATGTGCGCATGCTCCACCACCACCGGCTGGTCATGTTCGCCCACCAGAATAAAGAGCGGTTGTGCAATATGCCTGGGCGTGCGATCCAACACCTTGCTCATACCCGGCATCACCTGAAACGAACGCCGGGTGAAATGCCGGGTTGACTGGTAGAAAAGCTCACGCTCTGCGTCCACAATATTGGTCTTACTCACCACATAGCGGCGGAAGCGCTCCATGGAAAAGAGAACCAGAAACAACCAGCGCACCATTTCGAAGCGCTGTGTCTTGTCAATTTGTGAATTGTCGCCGAAGATGCTGTAACCGCCGGTGACCGTCACCGAGCGCACCTGCTCCGGGAAGCGGTCGGCGGTGTATTGGGCCAGCAGCGATCCGAGCGACACACCCACCAGGTGTGCCTGTTGGTGGCCCTCCTGCGTTATCAATTGGGCAATCAGATCTGCCGTTTTCTCAATCGTTACCGGCGCACCGTTCACCTGCGATCGGCCATGACCAAGCATATCCACCGCGACAACATGGTAATCTGCGGCGAATTCGTCCATCTGGTGGTGAAAACAGGTATGGTCGCCAAATGCCGGATGAATGAAAACCACCATCGGCCGCCCAGGGTCGCCCTGGGTGTAATAATGCAGGGCATACCCATCCTGCGGGATTGTTTTTTCTTGCACGGCGTTCATGATTTTTGTCCTTCGCGTAATTGATCCAGTAAATTTTCGTACCATTGAATATTGAAAGCATAGTAATCGCGGCCAAACGCCAGGGTGTACCGTTGAAATTCAGCCACTTCTTCCAGTCTTGCCTCCACCTGTACGGCAGAGGCTTGCTGGAACAGGACATCTAGCGCCGCCTGGGTCTGGCGCAGATGGTTCAGGTGGGTTTCCAGCACACGCAGACGGTCGGCGGCAGGCATCATGCCCATAAAAAACAGGCGCGTCAACGCCGGTTCTTTGACCTTCTCCGCTGGAATGGCGGAAACCAGCCAACCCTGAAAAGCCTGCTGTCCTGCATCGGTTAGGCTGAAGATCTTCTTATTACGGCCTTTTTCGACCCGCTGTTCGGCCGTCACCCAGCCATTTTCCAGCATTCGAGACAGGGTGGCATTCAAGCTGCCAAAACTGGCGCTGTAAAACAACGAGATCGAACGCTCGAGGATCTTGTTGAGCTCATACAGGCTCATGGGACGCAGGGCGAGCAAGCCAAGCAGGACGAATTCCATTAATATCACCTTTCGTTATATATCTAATAGTAATATATTTTCTATTAACTGTCAACCTGTCCATTTAACCTTTTTTCGCACTTCCATATAGAATTTCCATGTAGTTTTATCCGGCAATCATGCTGAGAAGTACTTCCCACCTCAGATGTCGAGCAAGCTGATATAATATCTCTAATATTTCCAGATTACACGTACAAAATAAACCATCGCAAACAGTCTCTTTCAGAGGAGTCGTGTTCATGCAATTTCAGCAGACTAACCTCTCCCTTCCCGCTTTGGCCGTCATAACCATTAATCGCGCCGCTTACGGCCCGCAGCCCGGCGTTTTCGATTACGCCACCTTCAATGCCATGCCCGGCAACAGTGATGCTGAAAAATTGGCGGCTTTTGTCGATTGGCAGCTCTATCCAGAGGCTATCGACGACAGCCCTTGCAATGGCCGCATAGCCGCTGCCGGGCTTTCCACGCTCAATAAAAGTTTGCCACAGTTGTGGGCCGATCATCACGAGGCGCCCAATGCCGACCGTACCCTGCCGGTTGAAGATGTGCGGTCTGCGGCCTTCTTGCGCGCAATCTATAGCCAAAGGCAGCTATACGAAGTCATGGTCAACTTCTGGCACAACCATTTTAATATTTACGCCTGGGATTATGCTTATGCCAGCTCGACTTGGGTGCACTACGACAGGGATGTAATTCGACCCAATGCATTGGGCAATTTTCGCACATTGCTGGGCGCAGTAGCAAAAAGTCCGGCCATGCTCTTTTACCTGGACAACTACATTAACCAATCCGGAGGGCCTAATGAGAACTGGGCTCGAGAGGTCTTCGAACTTCATACCCTCGGCGCAGAAAACTATCTGGGCGTGATGCACCAGGGGGATGTTCCGGGTTATCCTTCATCACCGGTTGGCTACGTTGACGAGGACGTTTATGAAGCTACGCGCTGTTTCACCGGCTGGCGTGTCGCCGACGGCGAGTGGCCCCTGCCAGCCAACATCAACAATGGGGAATTTTATTATTACGACCAGTGGCACGACCGCTTCCAAAAGACGGTCCTCGGTTCATTGATATTTGCCAACGGTGCAGCTATGACTGACGGCGAACACGTTCTGGATCTGCTGACCAATCACCAGGGAACATCGCGTTTTATCGCACGCAAATTGTGCCGCCGTCTGATCGCCGACAATCCACCACAAAACGTAGTCGATGCCGCTGCAGCCGAGTTCTACGCCAATCGGGCTGCCCCAGATCAACTCAAACGCGTTATCCGCGTCATTCTTCTCTCACCCGAATTTGCCTCTACGTGGGGCGAGAAAATCAAGACCCCCTTTGAGGTTGCCGTCGGTATGCTGCGCGGATTGAATGCAGAATTCAACCCGGTCAATGAATGGTGGTGGAATTACGATGACATGCAGCAGTCACTCTTTGAACGTCGTCCACCAGACGGCTACCCGGATGAGCGTGCCGGCTGGGTCAACTCGACCGCATTCCTCTCGCGCTGGCAAATGTCGCTCTCCATTACAGAGAATTGGATCGACCAGTGCGTCACCAACCCGCTCGGTCTCACACCAGGCAGTCTCAGAACTGCCAATGCCATTGTAGATTTCTGGATCGAGCGTCTGCTTGGCCGTCCAATGTTTACCCCCGACCAGCGCAAACGCATTGTTGACTTCATGCGTGGCCCTTATACTGCCTCCTTTGAACTCAGCCCAACTTACATCGCCGACCACATCGCTCGCATGGTTGCTCTGATCTTAATGTCGCCCGACTTCCAGCTACGTTAAAGGAATCCGGCCATGCCAAAAACCATCTCTCGTCGTTCTTTTCTGGTTGGTTGCGCCGGTGCGATCGCTGCATTGGCTGGCTCGCGCCTGACCAGTCTGGCTTTCTACGACCCCTCGGCTGAGCCAGCCATTCCAGTCCCCAACGCCATCAACAGCGCCGAACGTTTGATCGTCGTTTTCCTGCGCGGTGGCTGGGATGCGCTCAATGTCGTACCTCCCATCGCCGGGGAGGATCGTGGACACTACGAATCTGCTCGGCCCAGGTTGAAGATACCCGTCAGCGGAGCCGGTGCGGCAATCAACCTGAATGGACAATTTGGGCTGCATCCAGCCATGGCTCCCCTCTTCCCCTTCTATCAGGCCAAGAAATTGGCCCTGATTCACGCCGTTGGCCTGCAATATGACACGCGCAGCCACTTTGATGCCATGCAGTACATCGAATTGGGCACACCCGGTTTGAAGACCGCCGGTACAGGCTGGATTACGCGCCACCTGCAGACCGCCTCCAACCTACCGGGAACCCTTTTATTCCCTGCACTCTCAGCCGGCGGTTCACAGGCCTCCTCCCTGTTGGGGTATAACGATGCCGTAGCAATGAATAATCCCAACAGCTTTCGTCTCAACGGTCACTGGCAGTACGAGGATGAACAGCGCGCTGCCCTGCGCGACCTTTACACGGGAGACATTTGGCTGCAAACCGCTGGAACAGAGGCGCTCAACATGATCGACACCATAGAGAGCACCAATCCAGGCAATTACATCCCCGCCAATGGCGCGGTTTACCCAAACGGATCTTTTGGAGACAACCTCAAGACCATTGCCCAACTGATCAAAATGCAGATTGGGTTGCATGTTGCCACCGTGGATCTGGGCGGGTGGGACACTCACGAACAACAGGGGGATGGCTCAACCGGCTATTTTGCTACCAACTTACTTACCCCACTTGCTCAAGGGTTGGCTGCCTTCTATAAGGACTTGGACGGCGGTTGTGGATCCAACTTTATCAAACGCACAACCGTGATTGTTATGAGTGAATTTGGCAGGCGATTGAAGGAAAACGCAAATCGCGGCACCGACCACGGTCACGGCAGTGTCATGCTCGCGTTGGGTGGGACGGTCAAGGGAGGCGCTGTCTATGGTCAGTGGCCCGGGTTGAACAACGCCAACCTTTACGACGGAGCTGATCTGGCAATCACCACAGACTACCGCCGCATCTTAAGCGAAATTCTCACCCGCCGATTGGGAAATTTCAACCTGTCAGCTATCTTTCCTGGCTATACCAACTATGCACCACTGGACTTCCTGCTCAATGCTTACCCCGACCCCACTCCCATCCCGCCCGGGCTAGACAAGAAGACCTTCCTCCCAGCCATCAACGCACCAGGGGCGTCAGATAACTTGTGTCCATGACAGCAATCCAGCAGCCATAAGTGGTCGAGTTATTCCGCGCCGGTCAGGCTGGTGATTACCGAGTTTAGGCTCTATTCGACCCGCTGCTCAGTCGTCACCCAACCATTTTCCAGCATTCGAGTCAGGGTGGCATTCAGGCTGCCAAAACTGGCGCTGTAAAACAACGAGTTCGAGCGCTTGTGGATCTTGTAAATCTAGACAACCTTATGGGACGCAGCGTGAGCAATCCAGGCAGGACGAATTGCAGGAATAAACCTATTCGCTATAGTTCTAACAACAATACAAACGATGAGAACGTCCTGGTAAATAATGCCGAATGAAAATGGTTTGAAATATCATGAGGCAGAACATGGGATGCTCGCCGGTCAGGTCGGTCTATCACGAATGGGCCAGGCCTCCAGCCCAAATGGTCTGTGTGTGTTCCATTGGGCCGGGATGCCTTTTCCCCATCCTTTGGCATCCCGGCCTCCTAAAGTTTATGCGTTTGCGGCGTGTGCGAACTGGCTGTGATACAGGCTGGTATAAAAGCCGCCGCGCGCCAGCAAGCTTTCATGCGTGCCCTGCTCGACAATCGCCCCATCACGCATCACCAGGATCAGGTCGGCGTCACGGAGGGCGGATAACCGATGTGCGATGACAAAGCTGGTGCGGTTCGCTGCGTTCATCAGGCGGTTCCTCGCCTGTTGAATGAGCAGCTCGGTGCGCGTGTCCACCGACCTGGTAGCCTCGTCCAGGATCAGGATGCGCGGGTTGGCCAGCATGGCGCGAGCAATGGTGAGCAGCTGCATTTGGCCCTGAGAGAGATTGGACGAGTCTTCATTGACTTGCATGGCATAGCCATCCGGCAGTGTGTGCACAAAGTGGTCCACATGTGCGGCGCGCGCAGCAGCCATGACCTCCGCGTCCGTGGCATCCGGCCGGCCATAGCGAATGTTCTCCATAATGGTACCGTTGAACAACCAGGTATCCTGCAGCACCATGCCGAACATCTGGCGCAGATCGCGGCGGGTGAAATCGCGGA
>JACRAG010000455.1 GCA_016213455.1 Anaerolineae bacterium
ACTCCCCAAGGCCACATGTTTGCTGGAATGATAACATTCTCCGCTGAACAACAGAACCAGGATACGGTGGTTCAAATCCAGGCTTTGATTCGAGCCAGCGACCCGCTGTTTGAACTGACCTTCCGGATGGGAGTCGGGCACAAAATGGAGGATGTATTTTGGATGCAAACCCTGCGCAACCTGGCCACTCACTTCCATGCGCCGGGCAGCGAACCTGAGCTGAGGATGGTGTTGGTCGATCCACGTGTACAGTGGAGCGAAGCCAAAAATATCTGGCACAACGCTGCCATCCGTACAGTTTTGTTCACCCTGGCTGCGCCGATTCGTTGGGTGCGCAGCCGGTTTAGCGCGTAAAATCATCTTATGGCGGAAGCAGATGCGGTCATCATTGGCGCCGGTCCAAATGGCCTGGCAGCAGCCATCACTCTGGCACGGCAAGGCCTGCGGGTGATGGTGCTGGAGGCGAAGGCCACCCCTGGCGGGGGAACCCGTACGGCTGAACTGACCCTGCCGGGTTTCCGCCATGACATTTGCTCGGCGATCCATCCACTGGGGGTTGCATCTCCTTTTATGCGCAGCCTGCCTCTGGAGCAATTTGGCGTCGAATGGATTTTTCCACCAGCCGCTGTGGCCCATCCCTTAGACGACGGAACCGCTGTAGTGATGGAGCGTTCTGTGGCAGAGACCGCGGCAGGATTGGGTGAGGACGGCCCGGCTTACCGCCGCCTTTTGGGACCGCTGGCGAGGCAGTGGAAGAAGATCGTTGATGATTTGCTGGGTCCCCTCCCTCTCCCTCCCCGCCACCCGCTGACGCTGATGCGCTTTGGCCTGCCGGCCTTGTTTCCCGCAGCCGCTCTAGCCCGGCTGGCCTTTCGCGGGGTACGAGCGCGGGCGGTTTTTGCCGGGCTGGCGGCACATGCCATGCTGCCGTTGGAACAGCCTGCCACCGCCGCCTATGGGTTGACCCTGGGGATGCTGGCTCACAGCGTGGGCTGGCCCATGGCGAGGGGTGGGTCGCAGGCCATCGCCGACGCCATGACCGCCTACCTGGGCAGCCTGGGCGGGGAAGTTCGCACGCACTGCACCGTGCGCTCGATGAATGACCTGCCCCCAGCCCGTGCTTACCTGTTCGATCTGACCCCGCGCCAGATCCTGTCAATCACCGGTGACCGCCTCCCGGCAGGCTACCGCCGCCAGTTGAGCGGATACCGCTACGGACCGGGAGTATTCAAGGTGGATTACGCTCTGTCTGAGCCTGCACCCTGGAAAGCCGAGGGCTGCCGGCGGGCTGCTACCATTCACCTGGGCGGTAGCCTGGAAGAAATTGCCGCTTCTGAACGCGCCCCTGGAAAAAAGGAGCATGCCCAACGGCCGTTTGTCTTGTTTGTCCAGCAGACACCTTTTGATCCCAGCCGCGCTCCGGCTGGCCTGCACACCGCTTGGGCTTATTGCCATGTCCCGGCCGGTTCGAATGTCGATATGACCGGGGTGATCGAACAACAGATCGAGCGCTTTGCCCCCGGCTTCCGCGATCTGGTCCTGGCACGCAGCACCTGCACCGCGGATGAAATGGAAGCTTATAATCCCAACTATATCGGCGGGGATATCAACGGCGGGGTGCAGGATTTGCTTCAACTTTACACCCGTCCGGTGGCGCGCATTTCACCCTATACCACCCCTGCCCGAGATATTTTTATCTGCTCTTCTTCTACGCCTCCGGGAGGTGGTGTGCACGGCATGTGTGGGACCTTTGCTGCACAGGCAGCCCTGAAGCAAATCTTTCGTTAAAAATGGGTTTGCCTCAACATGGGAGATTGAGCGTCATCCGTTAGAACATAGGAATACTCAAATACTGCTATGGCGACAGCCCCATCTTTGGTTCTTTTATAGAACTTGGTTGGCTATCTGAGTCCGCACGGTTCGGGCCCGTGAGGTCGGAGGTTCGCGATTACGTAGATCTGCACTCATGGTTCATGTTTCACTTGGAAAACGGGTTTTTACCTCAGACCTACAAGCTCGAAAACTGCCTGGGACAAAATCGAAACGGCACGCTACAATAGCGCCGTAACAAACCAACTTTAGATCGCCGGGCCAGGCGAGAAAGCCAGCCCTTGGGGTTTGAGGTGCATTTTCACGGAGTGCAGCTCATAATCCAGAGATCAGTGGTTCGAATCCACTCCCCGCTACTAACAAAAACGCCTGAAACGGCGTTTTTTTGATGGAGGTCATTGGCAGCATCGAGCTGTATTATTCGAATCCACTCCCCGCTACTAAGTAAAAACCAGCGTACTATATGACGCTGGTTTTTCATTTTCCTATGGGCAAAACCGCGAACCCGGTGGGGGGTGGTGTTGGCAAGCCTCATCTTCCGATGATGGGCAGGTAATAAATATGAAGACGGAGGGCTTTCGACCAGTAGCCAGCCTTTAGGACCACGTCGCCACTGGTAGAGGAACCGGTGATGGGTTGTCCCAGTGTGCCGTTCAGGGATAGGTTGTTGCTGCTCATGGCTGACCGGCCGCCACCGGCCAATACCTGCCAGTCGACGGCGATATTGGGCGAGTTACCCGCCCAGACCAGGCCGGCAGCCGCACCCAGCGCCAGGATCAAGATGATGATCATGAGGGAGATTTTCTTCATAGGCTTTCTCGCAGCAGATATCCACTCAAGAACTTTTCTGTTTGTGCCTAGTAGGCCAGGCATAGGAGTGATGCGGTACTGTCGGAGCACATGGTGTTATAACCGGATATCCAAAATGAGTCGATTTGATGGCTCAGTCCTATTTCACCCGAACGACTTGTGGTCGAGTTCGTCCAGCCTGCACACTCATAAAAGTTCAGCAGCGATCCATCGGATTGCGAGCCTGACCACCATATCGAGTTGTCAGGTAACACGCCTGCATCCGCGAGAGAATTGGCGAGGTTACCATCAAGCAGTTCGGCCCAGTTATTTGCCAGAAGGTTGGAGTTCGAGGATGTTATGGGGAGGTTGGTGGGAACCCCATAATTGGCAGGCATATCTCGGATCTCGTCATTCGTGGTGACCGAGATAAAAGCTCGATAGTGAGTGAAATTATTGGGTTTGTTGGTCGCGGCTGAACATAAAGCATCTGCCCCCGACCTTCCCCCCAGGTTGCCGTTGTGCCCTCCAGCCGAATAGATGGTGGGCGCAGGACTCAAGGTCAGAATATTCCACCGGATGCTGTCACAAACTTCCAACCTTTGAATCGTGGTATTCCAACGCAGCGTGCCCTGGGTTGAGCTGTCACAAACAGCCGAGTTGTTGGATACCTGAAATGGATTAGCACATTTCCAGGCAGCCCCATCCCATTGCAGGATTTGCCCGGCACTACAGCTGATCCCGGCCAATGGGTCAGGACCGGTATCACCTTTGGGGCCTGCGGGGCCTTGTAAACCGGTGTCTCCTTGGGGGCCGGCAGGACCTTGCGGACCATCATCCCCTTGGGGTCCAGTTGGACCTTGCGGTCCCGCTGGGCCTTCAGGTCCTTGCGGACCAGGTGGACCCGCCGGGCCATTATCTGCATACCTGGCGCGCAGGGCATAAGCAACGCTGGTGAAATGTAGGTTGGGTTCGAGGGGCTCAAAGGGCCCTTGTGTATTCTGAGCAAACCAGACCCGCAGAAAGGTGTTCGTTTCACCAAAGACGGTCTCATCCAGCGGTTGGCTCATCCCCACTTGGCTGGTGTCTCCAAGCGAGACGTTGAACAGCCCATTGCTGACGGTCAAAGGCACGGCGTCTTGCGGCTCACCACTGGTCTGGCCATCATTGGCCCAGTAGTTCTGCGCGCCATTACCGGTGAGACTGTCCACAATGGCAAATTTGAAATATCCGGTCCCATTGTAAGGGGTGCCTTGCACTTGCACTACCCCTTGATAACTGATCACGGTCGGGGGAGGGCCAGCAAATAAATGGGTGAACTCGCCGTTGGCGCTGACATTTTCCACTAGTCTCCAGGCGGAAAGTGCAACAAGGGCGACAAGGATGGCGATGACGGACACACGTCGCCATGGAGTTGAAAATCGCATCATGTTGTTACTCCTGCGGAAAAAGGAAAGATACTTCCGATCATTATAGAGGAAGTACGGCCAGGGTTATAACCAGAATTGGGGCATTCGTCTGGCTGCAATCCTGCCGGTCTTTGGAAAGACGGATACCATTCCACTGCATTTCGGCCATGATATTGCGCAGCGAGGAAAATGGAGAAAATGATACCAGTGACCGCTGCGTGTAGAAGGCCAGTATCCCCTCCCTATCTAGGATAATTGCCAGAGCTGCACAATGGGGAACGGACAGACAGTTCGTGACCAGCCGATCACAGGTTGAGACAGGTGCACGGAGAGCTGCGTATGCAAGGCGAGCAACCCTGGCCGGTGCGTTGGTCCGCGCCGGGAAGTGCGGGTTGGTACGCCTGGCTTTCGGGGATGGTGTGTTACCACGGGGTATAAAGTTTCGATCACAGCCTCTCCGGCACGCTCTAAGTAGAAGGCAAGAGGTATGTTTTTGACGGCTGGCGCGATTATAAGGATTCAGGATTTTGACTCCTATATCCCCGGGGGCTGGCGGCCTCGGGAAGTTAGCGGCAGTAATTCGCAGAGGTCACGAATCATGTTTCCGCTATGAACAAAAACGCCTGATAGGGCGTTCATGAGATGAGGGCACTGGCAGAATCGAGCTGTGGAATTCGAATCCACTCCCCGCTACTGATTGCCTTTATACCCATACAAAACGAATAACTATCCAGAGGTGCTGAATTGGGGGTGGGGCATTGCGCTATGCGGTTGAGGATTGGAGGAGCTATCCGTGATCTTTCCTGTGATTCATGACAATGGAATATTGATGTCTGTTTTTATGTGATTTTTA
>JACRAG010000451.1 GCA_016213455.1 Anaerolineae bacterium
CCCGTCACCACCGCCTGCACGCCGTAGCGCGCCAGGGGAGCGTTGTTCATCGACGCGAAAGCCTGTGCGTTGGCCCAGGTCCGGTCGGTGGGGCGCAGGTCGCCGGTGTCCTCAAAGATGCGCTGCTGGATCTCCGCAGCCGCAGCCAGCGCAGCCACATCCGCCGCCTTTGCCACTTCAGCCCGGGCATAAAAGTACCGCCCCAGTTCAATGCTCAATGCCAGCAGCGGGATCACAACAAACCCGAAGAACACTGCCCAGAAGGTCATCGAATACCCGCGCTTGTCGCTCAACAGCCGCCTTCGTCCTGCCATCATCACATCACCAGCCTTCCTGGCGGAAGGTCGCTTCCGCCGAAACGACAAATTCCGCCGGCAGCCCGGGGGCCAGCTCACCGATGAAGTTGGGGATGCGCCCGCTGACCCGCACGGTGAGGATGCTGCCTGCCACCCCGCCGGGAGACAGGATCGCCACGTTGGCTTCTTTAACCACGGGATCCGCATGGATGACGCTGCTCGCCGCGCCCGACGCATAGCAGGCGGCGCACTGCTGGGCCACACTGCCCATGCGCGCGCCGTGCCGCGCCGCCGCTTGAACCGCCTGCTGACCATAGACCACCATCCCCAGGTTGACGGTTGCCAGTAAAACCAGAATGGCGATCGGGAAGGTGATCGCCGCCTCGAGGGTTTCAATCGCTTTACGGCATTGGATCCATCTCATTTTGACCTCCATACCATTCATACCCACAGGCTGGGGTAAACAATCATCGCGGAGATGATTCTTGAGCCTGTGTTTGGTATCCGATTGGGCAGGAGCGTATGAAGACGCTCCTGCCTCAGGTTGTCACAGCCGCCCGGCCACGTCGCGGACGACTTCCGCGATGCGGCTTCCCAGAAGTTGATAAGCTGCATAGGCAACGAGCACGACCACCGCAATGATCACCGCCACTTCCGACGTTTCAATCGCGGCTTTGCTGCGCAGAAAACGCATGGGAATCACCTCCTTTCCTGTGGGCTTTTCACAATCCACCGCCAGGCAAAAACCAAAGCAGGGTTCCGAACAGAATGGCAAGTGTGTAAGGGATGGTTTTACGCTTGAGGATCAGGCCGGCCAGACCCTGCAGCCCGCCCGCCAGGCTGATCCACACCAGCAGGCGCGCATCGCCAGTCACCAGCAGCAGGGCCAGGATGATCTTAGCATCCGCCCCTCCGGTCAGCCCAAACTCCCACAGCAGCCACTCCAGCAGAACTGCCAGCCCAAGCAGGCCGCTCTCCAACGACCCGGCTGCCATGAGCACACTTCCGCCTGCCAGGCCGGCCAGTGCCAACCGCCAGGAGCGGCGAGGCAGATCCGAACCGGCAATTAAGGCTGCCACCAGGATCACCACCTCCCAACCGCCCTGAGCCATTCGCCAACCTGCAGTCAGAAGCAGCAGCGGCACAGTGAGCCAGTTGGGGACCGTGCGTTCGCGCAGGTCGTGGAACGCACAGGCAGCCAACCAGGCCAACAGCAGCCCATCCGCCACGAGCGAAACGACCATACAACCTCCCGTCTTTGCCACCTGGAAGACCGCAAACCACTGCTCAACAGCCGCCTGTCTAGGGACAAAGCTGGATCCCAACCCCTGATCGGGATGGATCGGATGTGCACATCACCACACCCCCGGCAGCAGCCGGTAGCGTACCTGGCGCGCATAGGCGGCATACCCGTCGATGCAGCGCTCTTCACGCAGCGCGCGGGCAATTTGCAGCCCGTAGAGGAGAAACAACAGGCCGGCGCTGGACCAGGTGAGCGGCGCGGCGGAAACCAGCGCAGCCCGCAAGATCAGCTCGCCCAGGTACATGGGATGGCGCACCCATCGGTAAGGACCGCCGGTCTCCAGTCCACGGTCAGCCGGCGCAATGCCGAACCGGTCCCGCAGTGTCAACAGCGACCAGAAGATCAGGCCGTATCCCAGCAAACCGATCAAAGTAACCGGTAAAGAGCCGGCTATTGGAAATGGAACAGCGTTGGGCAGCAGGGCAGCCAGCAGCCCCAACCCCAGCCCGAACCGGTCGCCGTTCCGCGCCGGCTTGCGCCGGGCATAGATCACCACCAGTAACAGGTTGTGACTGGCAGCCAATCCGACCAACAGCGAGGGCTGTTCGCAGGTCATCAGCATGGAAACCACTGCTGCGAAGGTGAAGAAGGCCAGCCCTAGCCGGTCGCTCATCGGTGCTTACCCCGGTTCGTCGGACCGCCGCAGCGAAGCCAGGCTGTAATCCAGCCGTAGGCCAGCCCGACGACAAAGGCCAGTCCGACCGCCCCCAACGCCTGCGCCACCGGCACCGGTGAAGTGTCCATCCCATCCGCTCCCTTTCTTATAACGTCGTGAGGATCGGCCAACCAATGAGGGTCAGGATGATCGCGATGAAGGGCAGGAAGTAGAATAGCACCATCGGGATGACCAGTTCTGCTCCCACCCGTTCGGCGCGCTGCTCTGCCCCGGCAGCGTAATCCGCGGCGATGCGGTTGGCCATCTGGGCCATCAGTTCCTGTTGGGCCGTACCCATTCGGACGAAATCCAGCTGCACCGCCAGCCCGATCAGTTCGGGCAGTGTGGATTCCTGCGCCTCTTTTTGCAATTGGGTGAAGACCACCCGACCTTGCGACATGCGCAGCACCCGCTGCATCCACTTACCCACCAGGCTCCCACTTTGACCGGTGCGGCGCAGGGCTTCTTCCAGCGAGACTCCCGCCGCCATTTGCGCCGCCACCAGTTGAATGAATTCGGGCAACTGCGCCTGGAAACGCCGTCGTGTCCGGCGCGCGACCCCGCCGATCAGGACTGCCGGCGTCTGCCAGCCCAGCAGCGCCGCGACGAGGCTGAGAACCAGGTTGTCATAGGTCAGCAATCCCAACAGCAGGGCTGCGCTTGCCAGGGCAAACCGCAGTGAAGTCACTTGAACTGCATCCCAGCTTTCCCAGCGTCCACCGAGTTGGGCAAAATACAGGTCTGAATGGGTTCTCCGCAGCAGAGATCCGGGTGTCCAGCGCGCCAGGGGCCGATCCAGTTTCGACAGCCAGCCGCGCCAACCGGGCAGTACAGCCCCTGTGGGTTGGTCGCTCTCCTGCAGATAGCGCGCGGCTCTGCCTGCCGGCAGGCTGGGGATGAACTCGACCCCAATCAGGAGCAGCAGGAGCGTAACAGCCAGACCAATCAGGTACACCAGGGTCATACCGCCTCCGATACGATCGAATGCATCATCGCGTATCCGGTTGCCATCAGGCCGATCCCGGCTGCAATCACGAGCTGCACGGGCAGACGCCACAGGGCTTCGTGAATGAGCGGGTCACGGGTGAGGAAGACGAAAACGACAATTAAAACCAGGGGAATGATGCGCGCTGAAAGCATTGCATCGGCGGCTTTCGCAATCGAACGGTTGCGCGCGATGATGATCTGCTGGACGCGCTGCGAGATTTGCAGCAAGACTTCCGTGTATTTTCCACCACCAGCTTCGCTGTACCCGTCCAGCAAGTAGGCAAGATTGGCCAATGAGGTGGAAGGCGAACGGGCAGCCAAATTGCGAAATGCCTCCTGGCGGTCTTTGCTGCGCAGTTCCGCCGCCGTCAGCCAGAGTTCAGGGGTCAGCGGATTAGGGCCTTCCAGGTTGAGCGATTCGCCCGTCCGCTGGAGCACATCCTGGATCGATCCACCCGAGAGCAGTCCAGCAGTGATCCGTCCAACCGCAACCGGCAGGCGCTGGTCGATTTCCCGCCCTCGGCTTTTCACTTTTTCATTTAATAAGATGGTGGGCAAGATCCCGGCAGCGATCCCCAGAATGCCGGCGGGCAGACCGGGCAGGAAGGGCCAGGCGATCACACTGCACGCCAGCCCGGCGCCAATGCTCAACAGACGAAAGGAGAGCGGCTGCAGGCGCACCCCGCCGGCCAGGAGTTTATACGCCAAGGTTTCCGGCTTGAGTTCGGACAATGTGCGGGTAGTATCCAGCGAATACATCTCTGCCAGGCGGCGGCCGGCATCGCCGCGCCGGACACGCCCAGGTGCAAACAGGCTGAAGATCAACAGCCCGACCAGGATCCCAATCAAGGTGATCATCTACTACCTCCTTGCTTCAAGTGATCGTTTGAGCGCCGTTCTTCGGCCAAAGGCTACCAGTCTGGTGCCATAGCGGTCGATCCACATCCGACGATTCGTCATAAACAAAAATTGGATCGATGGCGAGATCCTTCTTATTCACGTCCCTGGCTATATTGACGATCGAGGTCACCCGCCGGACTTCGCAGCGGATGCCAATCTGGATCAATAAATCGATCGCCTCACCGATCAGACACAGTGCGTCCCCGGGATGCATGCCGGTGTCGGCACCCAGCACGGTGGTCAGCCGGCGCACCGCTTCGCGCGGGTTGTCGGCGTGGAAGGTACATGCGCCTGAGTGACCGGTCATCAGGGCACGAAACAGGCTGAGACCGGCATGCCCATCCCGCACCTCGCCCAGAATCAGGTAATCAGGCGACATGCGCAGAGCGTCATCCACCGCGTTGGCCAGAGAATACGACTGGATCTCGGTACCCAGGGCAGCCACGCGTGCCTCAACGGTCTGGACCGTGGACCGGTCGATCCAGATTTCCTCCGGGTCCTCGATTTTGACGATCCGCCAGGCCGGCGGCAAGAAGTTGCACAGGGCTGAGAGCAAGGTCGTCTTACCAGTGCGCGTCCCACCGGTGATCAGGATGCGGTAGCCCTGCTGGATGGCTGTCTGGAGCAGGTCCATCATCTCGACGCTCAACATGCCGCGGTCGAGAATCCACCCCGGCAGCACCGGTTTTTGCTCAAAC
>JACRAG010000452.1 GCA_016213455.1 Anaerolineae bacterium
CGAATAGGGTCGCTGCCCCACCCCAACCCACGATAAAGATCAATGAAAAGCCCGAAACAAACGCCAGAGCGTGTAGAAAAGTGTTAAAGCGGCGGCTGAAACTGAGCGCAGGGGCAGTCGTGATCGTTGAGTTCATGGTTAAAAGCAAAACAAGTTCGTAAATCTAAAGGTGTTATCGGTCGACCGGCAAGCCAGCCTGCTCCCAGGCCGCCATGCCGCCAGACAGATTCCAGATATTGGTGTATCCCAGGTCAACCAATGTTTTCGCCGCAATAGCGCTCATGTGACCGCTGCGACAATAGAGAACGATTTTAGCTCCCTTATCGGATGGGAGCTTGTCCAGGCTTTGGCCGATCTGGTCATAGGAGATGGATAAATCCGTGTTAGCGATATTCCCATCGAAAGGGATGTGCACATTGACGAAGGTAAAGTCTTTATTTGCCAACATAGTTCGCAGCTCGGTGGCGCCAACATCGGTGTAAGAACTACCATCAATAGATACTTTTTGCCCCACCGCTTCGCCGGTGGGCTGAGTTGTGCCTGTACTTTGGCATGCCGTAAGGACAAAAGCGCAGGCCAACAACAAAATACCTGATAAACGTTTCATAGGTTTTTCTCCATAGCTTTCGGCGAAACAGGCAGACTGATGTTCAGTTGTGTGCCCTTTCCGGGTGTAGAACGTATCTCCAGGGCTGCGCCAATCAATTCGGCGCGCTCGTACAGGCCCAGCAGCCCATAATGGCCGCTCGGCGCAAATTCTGCCGGGCTTTTGGGCACATCGAACCCTTTCCCGTTATCGCTCACCTGTAGTGTGACAGCCTGAATCGTAAATGCGATCTTCAGAGAGGCGCGCGACGCCTGAGCGTGACGGGCGACGTTATTGAAGGCCTCTTGAGCCATGCGATAGAGCGCCAGTTCAATCGCCGGATCCACGCGTTCTTCCTGGCCCTGGTGTTGAAATTCGATGCTGATATTCAGTGATTGGCCTGTCTCACGCGCCAACATCTCCAGCGCAGTGACCAACCCCAGGTCTTCCAGGTAAATGGGACGCAAGGCGCGCGTCAGCCGGCGCAGGTTCTCGATGGTTTGCTCGGTCAACGCGCCGAGTTCTACCAAGGAATCGGCTTCTGGTTTATCTTGCGTGTTCAATTGGGCAAGCTGCACTCGCTGTTTGAGGGCGATCAGAGATTGGATAGTGTCGTCATGCAGTTCGCGCGCCAGACGGCGGCGCTCGTCCTCCTGGGCGGTCGTGATGGCGCCAATGTAACCGTGCAGGCTTTGCTGGGCGGCTTGGACTTTGTGCGCCATGTGAATTAACTCGGCTTGCAACTGGCGAATTTCTTCGATTCCACCGACCGGCTCTTCAATCGCCTTGAAATCCCCCCAGGCCAGAGTCGCCGCCTTGGATTCGAGGGTTTGTAGCGGCCTGACGATGCGGCGAGCGCCAAACCAAAGCGCGACGACTGCCAGGATCAAGACCGGCACCAGCACCAATGGGGCCATCTGGGAAGCACGCAGGGTGGGGGTCGCCACCCTCTCCCACGGCTCTTCCAGAACCAATGCCCAACCTATCGAGGTGACCGGACTGTATGCGACAACATGTTCCTCTTTTCCAACCATGACATAATCCGTCCCGCTCTCGCCGCGCAGCGCTTCGGCGATGCCGGGATGTTCGCTGATTTCGCCAGTGGATAAAAACGAGCCACCCTCGTAAAGCAACCGCTTGTCGGCATCCAAAACAACTACCGACACCTGGGGGCCGCTGGTGAAAGCGTCGGTAAGGGTGTGTTGCACCATAGCAGCAGCCGAAAAGGCCCCTGCAGCTACCCAATCGCGCGCCGGCGAAACCACCAGTATAACAATGATCGGCTCACCGTTGACCGGATGGGTATAGGCGCTCGACCAATAGATCGGAGAGTCACCTTTCGTTTGAAAATCTCTGATAGCAGAGTCAAGTTGGCTTGCCAGATTCCCCCACAGATCACGATCACCGATAGTACTTCCCAGCACCCCACTTGGGCGGTAGAATGCCAGGCCTGCGTCGAATTCAGGAAGCAAATAATCTGAAGCTGCCAGGATATTGGCAAGCTTCTCCGGGTTGGCCCCTTCGGCTAGCAGAGACAGCCCGCGCATCGCCATCATGCGATGGCTGACCTGTTCTTCAAGGGCCACAGCAGCCGTCCGCACCGCCCGTTCATCGCGTTCACCCACCAGGGTACGCATGGCGTTTTGATGAACGCTGAGGCTGCCAAAGGCAATCACCAACACCAGCGCCGTCAACGGCAAGATCGTGAGAAAAATAAGCTGCCAGGTCAAGCTGCGCCAGGGCCGGCGTTGGAATGGCCGCCATTTGAAACCCTGGGCGCTCCCGCCGTTATTCTTCAGTGATGGTGCCGACATTTTGGGAAATCCATCCAAGAGAAACGGCCCGCATGACGGCCTCAGTGCGGCTGCTGGCCTGGAGCTTGTCGAAGATATGCGCCAGGTGGCCCTGGACGGTGCGGTCACTGATGCCCAATTGCACGCCGATGGCTTTGTTGGTAAAACCTTTGGCTGCCAGAGAGAGTACTTCCAATTCCCGGTCAGTCAGTTCATCGACGACCGGTAACTTTGACCCACTGAACATGTGCGCCATCAACTTCTGGGTGATCGAAGCATCCAGGACAGACTTGCCCTCATGCACATCATGCACAGCCTGGATTAGCTCTTCGGGTGAGGCCGTCTTGAGCACGTAACCATTTGCGCCCGCCTGTAAAACTGCCATCACGTAAGGGTCGTCGTTATAGGCGGTCAGAATCAACACCCCCACATCTGGCAGATTTGCCCGCACCCAACGCGTGACCTCAATCCCGCTGGCTTTCGGCATCTGAATATCCAACACGGCCACGTCGGGATGGTGTTGCCGGATCAAAGCCTGGGCGGATTCGCCATCGCTGGCCTCTGCCACAATCTGGATATCGCCGGAATGCTCTAGGAGCTGGCGAATGCCGGCTCGGACGACGGCGTGATCGTCAGCCAGGAGAACCCGAATTGGGGGTAGTGTTTGGGTCATCTGGGAATATCCTCCGAGTGAGAAAGGCTCGGCGTTTGGAACGGCGCGGTATCTGTCATCCCTGCTACCGACCGAGTCGTTGGGGAGAAGGTCTCGTCCAGGTAAGGGTAGCCAAACCAGATGATCCCCAAGCCGAAGAAAATGCCTGTGAACAGGCGCATCAAGGAATTGAACGACCCCCAGGCATCGCCAGCGTAAAAACTCGCCGGGAAGGTGTGGTTCGTGAGAACGGCCAACCAGGCATTGCTATCGCGAAAACCCTGGCCAATCCCGGCCAGATCGCCGATGAAATGGCTGCCGCCATCTACCGCCATTGGCAGCAAGAATAGCACTAATCCCCATAGAGGCAACTTCGGCAATC
>JACRAG010000456.1 GCA_016213455.1 Anaerolineae bacterium
AGGCTCACGGGGTAACGGCGCGCCAGGCGCATGCGGCGCAGTTCGTTTTCAAAAAATGCGCGGTTGTACACCCCGGTCATGGCATCGTGCGTGCTGATGCGCTCCAGTTCCTGCTCGCGCCGCGCCTGTTCGGTGTAATCCGTGAAAGACCACAGCCGGTAGATCAACTCGGTCCCCGGAAGTGTGATGGTGTGCGAATGGCATTCCAGCCAGCGGCCCGAGGCCATTTCCATCATTTCCAGGGTTTCACCCACCCCCTGGGTAATGGTTTGATCGAGGAAGCGGTGAAAACGCGTCTGGTCTTTCATCACCTGCGCCATCTGGTTGCGCCAGCCCAGCAAACCGGTATCAAAAGCTCGTTCCGGCAGGCTGAAGGTCTGCAGCAGGGCAGCGGTGCGTAAAATCACCCTGCCGTTGGGGTCGGTGACCATCAAGCCGCTCTGGTTGCCCTCCAGCGAGGCCTCCAGCAGCGCGCGGTCGCGGCGCAAATCGTTGAACTCCTTGGCAAAGCGCGAATGATCTTCCAGGGTGATCAGGCGCAGGGTCTGGTCGGCCTGCCATGCTTCTTCGCTGACATGCAGGTGACAATGTCGCGGTGGAACCAGCCCATCCAGGAAGATATCCTGGTCCAGGGTCACCCCGCGGCGTGACTCGAGCAAAATGCGCCCCAACTGGCGGGAAAAGTCATACACCGGCCGGCCTATCAATCCCTGGCGTGCCATGCCCGCCCAGGCCGCGGCGGTTTCATTTAAATCCACAATGCGTCCGGATGGATCGATGATCACCACCGCCACCGCCAGGCGGTTGATCAGGCTCTCTTCCCGGCCAAACATGCCGTAGGAATAGGGCGAATTGCCGCCCGTGAAAGACGCGGCGAACCCAAACAGGCTGATCGGGAACAACGCAGGCATCAAGCTCACCAGCAGATCTGCATGCACCAGCGCCGTGCCCAACAGCGCCGCAGGCGGAATCAACAGCGCCAGGCTGAGCACCAGACGCTGCACGGGCGAAAGACCTCCCCAGCGCCGGATCATCACATAGCCAATGGTGAACAGGGCAAACGGCAGAATGAAAGCCAGCGCAAAACTGGTCACCGCGGGCGGCGAATTGGGGAGCAGCACAGTCAGGGCGTGTTGCGAACGCGCCTCCACCGGCTGCGTCCACGAAAGCAGCATCACTGCCACCGGCGCTCCGACCATGCCCATTTGCCAGCGCCGCACGCGCAGCCACTGACCGGTCTGGTCGAGCACACCCGCCAGCAGCAAGCCGGGCAGCGCCATGATCAAAAACAGGCGCAGACCGGTCACCAGGGTTTGTGGAAATGGAACGAGAAGGGAAGCCAATGCAGCCTCCAGCGCACACCAGGCAGCCGCCAGCAGCGCACCCAGGGCATAGAAAAGGGAGCCGGGGGCTTTCCTGCGGCTGATCAGGTGAATGGAAAATAGAAGGGAAATGAGTGCCGGGAATAAAAATAATGCCGGGCCCAATGAAAACCCCTGTCTACCCTGTGGTTGTTTGGATGGGTAAGAAAGAATTTAAAGCGCGATGAAACTGCAATGCCCGTCCCCCCGTTTGGCGAACGATCCTTCTTAGTTTAATGGAAATGAAGAGGAAAAGCAACCGATGGAGCGCGCCGAATCGGGTTACATTGCTCACAAGATAAAATACTCAATCAATCAACAGACCGGACTGTTCGACCTGCGCCTGCGGAGCGCATAAACGCACCAATTGCTCAACCAATTCCAAATGCGCCTCCACAGCCTCCGCCGCAACGCCAGCCGGGGCATACGCCACGTAGATCACGTGGCGCGTGGTTGGGGTAATCGGGGAGCGGTTATCCTGTCCGTAGAGAATCGAGCAGCACAGCCCCTGTGCATCGCGCATCACCATATCCCCCACAGGAATGCGTTTGGCTGCGCCGTTCATGGCGATCATCTCATCCCCCGCTCGAGCCACATCCATCCAAACCGGCTGCGCCAGCCGGTCAACGTCATGTCCGGCAGCCAGCACCAGCGTCCCCACTTCGGCGGTGAAGTTGGCATCCACCAGCGGCGACACGTCCGGCAAATTCTTGCCCTTCAACACGATCGACTCCACCTGCTGCAGCACATGGTAGGTTTTATCGAAGCGCCGGTAATACTGGTGGTATGCAGCCATCACCGGCAGCGTCACAAAATCCTGGCGGCTGAACCCGGCGCAGGTCTCCCGCAGGCGCGCCTCGGTCTCGCGTTTGAACTGGTTCAGCGCCGGGCAAAGCCGGGCGTTATCCACACCGGCAATTTCCAGCACGCCAATCAACCCGCCCGGGTGGGCGGCTTTCCATTCAGCGCTGCAGGTGATCTCAATCATGGGATTGTGATTCGACTCTTTTAAGGAATGAAGATGGGCCTTATTTTGCCCGCAAAGCATCATTTTGGCAATGGTTGATGCAACCCTGTCCCCAGAAACGAAACATCCCCGGCTTCGGAGGTGAAGCGGGGGATGAGGAGTTAAAAAGAAAAAGTCTCTTGGCAATGACCTACTCTCCCAGGAAGTCGCCCTCCAAGTACCATCGGCGCTGACGTCCTTAACGACCGGGTTCG
>JACRAG010000457.1 GCA_016213455.1 Anaerolineae bacterium
CTTTCTCTTGCAGCCCATAGGCATATATCCAATCTTCGCCACTTTCGCGTACAGTGGCGAGCGCGATCTCGGAATATCTGAGCGCCTCAGAAAAATCACATTGCGTATTGGCAAGATGGGCCAAACGGCGAGCCGATCTGACAATAAACACACTACTAAAACCTATCTTCTGAAATATGGCCAGGGCCTTCTCATAATGAGCCTTCGCAACATTGAAACGCTTTACTTCGAATTCCAAATTTCCATACTCCAGATGTGCATAACCCAGTCCATTTAGATCGCCGATTTCCATGCGTAAATCGAGAAGTTGTTGGTAAAAGACTCGCACCTGATCCAAATCACGCTCCCATAAGGCTATAGCCCCCATTCTCTCGAGACATTCGGCCATGTAGAATTTTTCACCCTCTTCCTGAAAAATGGCATAGCACTCCTCCAGTAGCTTTTTCGCCCTTTCAGGATTGGCTTCGGATTTCTGAAGCAGTGCGAAGGCCAGCCCGCGCCTGCCGGGCTTCCCAATGGCCTGGAACAAGGCAAGCGCTTCCTCCGAGTATCGATCCAATCTCGTATATGCTGCCTGCCTTTCAGACTCTGAACGATAGAGCTTGTACCTATATTCAAAACCCAATATGTCAGCTTGAAAAAAGGCAGCCGTGTTGAGCGCCCAACCCCGCACCAAGGCCCGCTCAAGATCATCTTCAGAGTCACGCTCGAGGGTTACTACTTCCACGTCCAAACCACGCATTAGCCACTGCAGCCCTTCAAATTGCAACCCCGGCTGCATCCTCCAGAACCAGGCCAGCGCCGACATGATTCGTAGTACTGCTAGCGGGTTCGTACTGAGGGCCCAGGACAATGCGGCGCGGATGTTTTCCAACTCGGCCTTGACTTTTTCGTGCCAGTGCACTTGTTCTGGCCCGTGCAGCTCGTCTTCGGCTCGAATGGCCAGATCCAGGAAGCAGGCCAGGTGCCTGCGGCAGGCAGCCTCTTCTTCACCTGCCTCCACCAGCTTTTCATGAGCATACTGGCGGATCGTATCCAGCAGCCGGTAGCGTATGCCCTGGCCTTTGGCCTGGCTCACTACCAGCGAGCGATCCAGCAATTGAGTGAGCACCGTCAAGATATCTTCTGGTAGGATCTCTGGGATGGGCTCCGTCTTGTCAATGTCCTCCACCACTTCGAGGGTCCAGCCGCCCTGGAAAACGGACAGCTGCCGCAGCAGGGCGCTTTCAGCGGGTGACAGCAGGTTGTAGCTCCAATCGAAACAAGCGCGCAGCGTCTGGTGGCGCGGCAGGACTGCCCGGTTTCCACTTGTTAACAGGTGAAAGAGGTTGTCCAGGCGTGTGGCGATCTGCTCGACGGTCAGCAGGCGCGTGCGCGCGGCGGCCAGCTCAATGGCCAGCGGGATGCCATCCAGGCGCTGCCCAATCTGTGCGATCCACCCGGCATTCTCTTCGGTCAACGCCAGTCCCGGCGAGACATCCGCGGCGCGCTCAATAAACAGCCGCACGGCCTCCACCCGGGCCATCTCGGCCAATGGGGGACGGGCGTGATGGTCGACGACCTCCAGCGAGGGCACGCGGAATGGGATTTCACCGGGCACCGAGAAGACCTCGCGGCTGGTGGTCAGGATGTGCAGCCTGGGACATTCTTTCAGCAGGCGGCCGGCCAGTTGAGTGCAGGCAGCGACCACATGCTCGCAGTTGTCCAGGATCAAGAGCAGGTGCTTATTCTTCAGATAGTATGCCAGCGCGTCGGCATAGGGGATGCCGGGCTGCTCCAGCATGCTCAGGGACTTGGTGCACTCCTGCGCCACCAAATTGGGGTCGGAGAGCGGCGCCAGTTCCACCAGAAACACGCCGTCTGGAAAGCAGAGCAACAAACCTTCGGCAGCTGCCAGGGCCAGGCGCGTCTTGCCGATCCCACCGGCGCCGGTCAACGTCACCAGCCGGTGATCATTCATCAGCCGGCGGATATCCTCGATCTGCTTCTCGCGCCCGATGAAGGATGTAAGCTGGGTGGGCAGGTTGGTCTTGCGTGCATCGCCGCCCGGTGACTCGATGGTTGGGGGATCGACGGGAGCGAAGCGCCCGCAGCGGATGGCTTCCGCCAGTTGCTCGGCGTACCGGCTTGGTTCGGCATCCAGCTCCGCGCGCAGCACGTCACGCAGGATCTGGTACTGGCGCAGGGCCTGCTGGCGCTGTCCGCACAGGGCGTACAGGCGCATCAGGCCGACGTGGGCAGTTTCGCTGCTGCGGTCGTCCGCCAGCAGTCGTTGCAGCGTCTGGATGCCTGCCGTGTAGTTCCCGCGTGATTCTTCCACCCCGGCCAGGTCCAGCAGGAGAGACAGGTAAGCCTGGCGCAGCGCTTCGCGGGGTTGCACGGTCCAGTCCTCGTAGAGATCTTCGGGAAGCAAGCAGCCGGTGTAGAATGCCAATGCCCGATGGAATTCCGCCGGTTCCTGGCAATGGCGAGCATGAGCTGCCGTCTGCTCAAACTGCTCGGTATCGATCCACACACCGTCAGAAAGGCTGAGAAAGCCATCCTGGAAACACAGATAATTGCTTCCGGCATCTGCCAATACTTGCCGGGCAAAGTGCAGCGTCTGGTAGAAAAGGTTGCTCCCGGCTTTGGGATCACTCTCCGGCCAGAGGGTGTCGATGAGCTGGTCGCGGTGCAAGCGGTGCGCGCGAGCCAATGCGAGCAGTTTTACCAGGTTTTTGACCTTATGAAGGCGCCAGCGCGAGTCGGGGATCTCCTGCCCATGGATGGATACGGAGAAACCCCCCAGAAGCCTGATGGCCAGCTCTGGGGCGGGCATACCGATCGATCCAGGATCTTGCTTCATATACCTGTCGATGCAGCGGAGAAGATGGTCCCCCTATTAAAGATCATACTGGCCGGCCGGTAAAAGTCAATCCCTATATACCTGTTGGTTCAGGGTAATCGCGAAGTCGCAAACCCTCCCCGGCCTCCCTCTTCTTGTGTATAGACCGGGCACTTAGCAACCTTCTGATTATAGAAAAGCCATCAAAGTGGCCATCCGCCTCCGCTGGGCGGATGGCCACGGGTTGAAAGCGGAAAGCTTTACCGACGCGAAAGATGCGGTTGTGGAAAAGATTTAGCCCGATTGATCAACCTTGCGAACTATTGTGTTCATTTCTCGCCCAATGAAGAGAATATTGTGTCAGGAGCGAATGAAGGCGTTATCATGCTTTGGGGGCTGCCGTAACATATGGTTGCTTTCCAAGGGTGTTTGAAATCGTATATGAGGTGTCCGATATCCTGTATAAAACGGTTATGTCGCACGGCAAAACGGAGCGTGACGAGCAGTGGTAGGTGAAGAAGATAGGAGCTTGCGAGTATCTGACCATGGTGACTGAATCAAACAACCCATCTACAGGGGTAAATTACACCTGCTTCTCAGAGAAATATGCCGGTTGGGAAGGGTCTCTCGATCAAATCCCAGATATCTTCACCAATCCCAGTGTGGGGAGCAGCAGCGAGGCGTCTTTCCTTAAAAAATACCCATGTGCAGTTCCAACAGCACATGGTAGAAAAATTTCATCTTCAATATGTGATAGCCGCTCTTAATCCATTCACCAACCATGCGGCAAGGCGGGTTTGCCTGGCGCTTCTCCACTGATATGGCCGATCGATTGACCAAAAAGACCAATAGCCTAACCCCCTGGCTGAAGCGGGTGAACAGATTGTTTAGATTTGTCCATTCATACCCAACGGTTGCGGACCCTTGCTCGGCCCATCCACTAACAAGCGACCGGCTGTGTCAAATTCCATCCGGTCGATACAGACCTGCCGGTCGCCACCGGGATGTTGTGGGTCGGTGTGGATGTGGTAAACGATGATCAGGGTTTTGCCATCCGGTGCCAGGGTGACGGAATTGTGCCCGGGACCAGAAATATCCGCTGAAGGCGAGGCCAGCACAGGGTTGTGTGCGGCTTTGACAAAAGGTCCGATGGGGCTGTCCGCCACCGCATACCCCACCGCGTATTCACGGCTGGCATAAAAATTCGCCGAATACATCAGGTAGTATTTTCCCGCATGTTTGAGCATGAACGGCCCCTCGTTCCAGCGCCATTCCTGCGAGTGACAGGTTTCCCACTCCTGTTCTGGTTTCGCAACCAGGATGGGTTCCCCACAGAAGGAAACCAGGTCGTCATTGAGTTCCAAGCCATAAATGTGACTTTCATGACAGCCATTTACCACGTTTTCACTGCAATCGCGCGAATAATAAAAATATTTGCGCCCATCATCGTCGAAAAAGACATGCCCGTCGATGGCGGCGTAACCGAAGTCGAACATCGGGCGGTTGTACACATCCATGAAGGGGCCAAGCGGAGAATCAGCCACAGCCACACCCAGACGCAGGCTTTGATTTTTCTCCCATCGCGCGCTGTAATGTAAATAATATTTTCCCCGGTAAACCACCACCTCGGGTGCCCAAAAATCGGATTCGCACCAGGAATCAGGATTGCGCCGGTAAAC
>JACRAG010000453.1 GCA_016213455.1 Anaerolineae bacterium
AATGTACTGGTGGAAACAGACAAAGCAACACTCCTTGATCACCAGATTTACGAATAATGGGTCGTCCAGACCGGGACACGAATTTGGATTATACACCCGTTCTACAAAAATACTGCGCACCCAAATTTTATCCACATTTTATGGAATTGCCTCCTCTTCTTGCGTATGCTCAACCTGAACAATGCGTTACACCGGTAAATTTGCCAAATAGGGACGAAAATAAATAAAATGCGGCAATTATCTATACGTACGAAAATCCTTTCCGGTTTCATCGCAGTTGCCTTTCTCCTGGCTGTCGGCACATTAGTGGGATATTCAGCAGCCTCGCACTACCACAATATGCTCTCCGACATTTACGCAGAATCTGGCACCAACAACGCACAGGTTGAACAAGCCCTGGATCAATTTCAATGGATTGGACCTGGCCTCCTGGGAGCCGGCGCTTTTGGCATCTTGCTTGCCATTATCACCGGCCTCATCATTTCGGCCAATATCGACCAACCCATCCGGCGTATCTCCGAAAAAACTCGCCGGTTGGGACAGGGAATTTTAAAGAAAGATGGCGAAGAAGCGTGGGACAAAGATCTGCAAGATCGTGGTGATGAGATTGGCCTTCTGGTGGCTGACCTCAACCTGATCGAGACCTACCTGCTGCAAGTAGCCAGAACGGCCCATCGGGTGACTTCGGGCGATCTGACGGCAGACATTCAGTTGAGCTCCAGTCAGGACCAGTTGGGAAAAGCCATGAAGGAAATGACCGCACAAATCAATGCGCTGGTCACCCGTATCCGCGACAACCTGGGCCAGCTCAGCAAAGCCTCTGACCAGCTCAAAAACACGGCAGCCCAAACCAAAAGCGCCTCTTCTCAGGTCAGCACCGCCATTCAACAGGTGGCGCGCGATCTGAACCAGCAGAATGATGAAATTCACCTGACAGCGCAAACCGTCAAAGCCTCAACGCGCGCAGTTGAACGGGTTGCCTCAGGCACTCAGGCGCAATCTCAGACCGCCCAGGAAATTCAACAGGCATCCGGTCAATTGGACACCTCCATCAAGCTCGCCACCCAGTCCATCGAAAGCATGGTTCAGGTATCGGAGAACTCAGCCCGTGAAGCCCGCGAAGGCACGTCGTCCGTCAAGAAAACGGTCAAAGAGATTGAAAACATCAAAACTTCGGTGGAACAGCTCGACGAAAAGATGAGCGTCATGTCCACCCGCTCTGAAGAAATCGGCACCATTGCGGAGACTATTGAAGAAATTGCCTCCAAGACCAATATCCTCGCCATCAACGCTGCGATTGAAGCTGCACAGGCCGATTTACAGGCAAACAAACTAACCGAGGGCATTCTGGACAAAATGATGCTCTCAGCCTGCCACATGGTCAACAATATTTTGATGAAAGGCGGGGCTAACTATTCCAATGAGTTTTGGAGCGAGATGGTTAAATCGACCGCATTTGACACCATCCTGGTTACCGATGCGGACGGTGTGACGGAAATTTGCAACGAAGCCTCCCTCATCAAGTGGCGCTTCCCCGACGATCCATCCGCCCAGGCCTACCCATTCCGGGCTTTGCTCAAGCAGTCCAACGGTGTGGTCTGCCAGGAATCGATGATCCGCTCCTTCGATAAACAACAATTCAAATATGTCGGCGTCAGCCGCGCCGACAGCCCGGGAATCGTGCAGGTGGGATTGAATGTCGCGTCTCTCAACGCCTTCAAATTAAAAATCGGCGGGTTTGCCGTCGTCGCCAGTGAGGTGTACCAACTCGCCGAATCCACCCGGGAAGCTACCAAGCGCATTCGGCAACTCATTCAAGGAATTCATGCCGCCATTTCCGATTCCGTCAATGCCATGCAACGCAGTCGCAAGCAAGTCAGCACGGGCATGGACCAGGCCAGTGAAGCCGGAGCCAGTCTTGATCGTATTCTGGAGTCCTCGGTGCAGGTGAGTGAACTATCACAGCGCACACTGGAGGCGGTCACATCTCTGGACAGTCTATCGCGCATTCTAGGAAATTCGGTGAGCGCAATCAACCGCGTGGTCAAAGAGAACATCATCTCATCCGATGAAATCACCGGCAGCATTGACCAGATCAACCGGACCATCCTCAACACCGCCAATCTCAGCCAGCATAACCTGGCAACCACCGAGGAAATTTCGGCCTCCGCGCAAGAAATGCGCGACCTGATGGAACAGGTAGCAACCACGGCATCCACATTGAAGGAAATGTCGCAGCAGTTGGAAAAGACGATTGCTTCTTACCAGTTGGCGCGCGCTTAATCATTTGCCAAAGATACTTAAAAAGCGAGGCCTCCCGACCTCGCTTTTTGCGTAATTTTGAACTTTCTCCGATATAATGGACATATTCAAACGCGCAAATGCGGTTTGGTGACCGCAAAAATCCTTAAAACCCAACGCAAGTGGAGTAACCTATGATTAAACTTGTTCTTCTCCGCCACGGACAGAGCACCTGGAATTTGGAAAACCGTTTCACCGGCTGGACGGACGTTGACCTTTCGGCACAGGGCGTGGAAGAAGCCCACGAAGGCGGGCGCTTGATGCGCGAAGCCGGTTTCCGCTTTGACATGGCCTACACCTCGGTCCTCAAACGCGCCATCAAAACCCTCTGGATCGCCCTCGAAGAACTCGACCAGATGTATATTCCCATCGAAAATGCCTGGCAGCTCAATGAACGCCATTATGGCAACCTGCAGGGTTTGAACAAATCCGAAATGGCCGAAAAATTCGGCAAAGAGCAGGTGTTGGTCTGGCGGCGCAGCTACAATGTCCCGCCTCCGCCGCTCGAACTGACCGACGAGCGCCATCCGCGCTTTGATCCGCGCTACGCCAATGTCGATCCTGCCGTGCTCCCCGCCTGCGAGTCACTGGAACTCACCCTGGAACGCGTGCTGCCCTACTGGGAAAAGGAAATTGTCCCGCGCCTGAAACGCGGCGAAAAACTGCTCGTCGCCGCGCATGGCAACAGCCTGCGCGCCCTGGTCAAGCACCTCGATCACATCCCCGACGATGAGATCGTTGAGCTCAACATCCCCACCGGTATCCCCCTGGTGTATGAACTGGATGACGAGCTGAAACCGATCCGTCATTATTACCTTGGCGACCAGGAAAAAGCCAAAGCCGCCGCAGATGCCGTGGCGAAACAGGCTGAGAAAAAGTAAATTTCTTTACACACATGGAAACCATGGCCGGGTTAGCCGGCCATGGTTTATTTTAAGCCGGTCAAGAAGACCTCAGCCTGCCGCATACTCTCCTGCCAGGTCGGGAACTCCAGGCCGCGCCGCAAGGCCTCCAGGCTCATCCGTGCCAGTTTATCGCGATCTTCCACCCACTCGCGCAGCCGAAAACCCAACTCCTGAAAATCCTGCCAGTGAACCAGCCAGCCGCTGTCGCCGGATCGGATGATTTCACCTGCCCCACCCTGGCTGCCGCCCACCGCCGGCAGCCCAAAGCGCATTCCTTCCAGGTAAACGATGCCAAATCCTTCATATTGCGATGGCACCGCCAGCACATGCGCCGAAGCCATCTCGGATTGGATGGCCTCGTCACTTAAAGACCCCAACCAGGTAATGGCGGCATCTACCTGCAACCGCTGCGCCAAAAGGTGTACCCGGGCTGCATAAACCGGGTCAACGCTCTGGCTGCCGATGACTCGCAGCTGTGCTGCACCTGGAGGCAGCTGGCGCAGTGCGCGAATGAGAGTCGCCAGGCCTTTTCTCGAAATCAGGTTGCCCATAAACAGGATGCGCAGTGGACCAGGCTGGTAGGCCCGCGCCAGCACTGTGTCGGGATCCAGCGCCGGACCCAACCGGTCACCGCCTGGCGTGGCACCAA
>JACRAG010000463.1 GCA_016213455.1 Anaerolineae bacterium
CCAGGTCTCCCTGGGCGAGTTTCAGGCGGGCCAGAAACACCTCGCAGAGAATGAAGCGGTCAATCACCTGGATATCATATTGCCGGGCCAACTGGATGCTCTGTTGTGCATGCCGTTCCGCGGCATCCAGGTCATTCCATTCGTAGCGGATCCGCGCCAACCCCAGATGGGCTTCATGGATAATTTGCTGGGGGTGCTCGCCGGCAAGCCGCAAAACATTTTGGTAGGTCTCGGCGGCCTGGTGGAGCTGGTTGTCCGCTTCCTGAACGTTGCCCAAACCAATGGACGCCAGGATGAGGGTGAAAACGGCGCCGGATTGCTTGCTCAAGGTAATCGATTCCAACAATGCTTGGCGGGCCTGGATGCGGTCTCCCTGAAGAATGCAGGCATACCCCATCGTCCAATAGGCGTTTGCACGGGTGAACAGACTGCTGGCGCTCAGGTGCGCCAGTGCGCGCTGTGATTGGGCCAGCATCGCCTGCATATCGTAACGGGTGAGCGCCAGGGTGGCCCTGGCAGCCGCAATTTGACCGGTGAGGTTGCGCGCCTTATCGTCCGGTGCTGTGCCTTGCAGGGCGGCATCCAGAGCGGATTCGGCGCGCTGCAGTTTTTCTTCCACGCCATCCGTCCGTCCGGCGATCAGCAGCAGTGCCGCATTCCTCCACCATAACGAGGGCCTGGAATTCAACACTTCCATGGGGAGAGACTCCAGCCAATCCAGTAAGGGAGTCACCCCGCCGCTGAAATGGAGCGGAATGCCTTTTCCATCAATCAGCCGCTCGGCACGATCGATATCCTGGGCAGCCGCGGCGTGCCGAAATGCCTCGAGCTGCAACCCATGATCCTCGAACCACTGACTGGCGCGGATATGCAGCTCTTTCGCTCGATTTTCTGTTGTGGACGAGGCGGATTTTTGGTGGAATCGCTGCCGCAGGATATCCGCGAAGAGATGGTGATACCGGTACCAGCGCCGTTCGCTGTCCAGCGGTACGATGAACAGGTTTCCACGTTCGAGGAATTCCAGGGTTTCTTGTCCGGAACCGGAGGGGTTGAGGAGAACGGCATCACAGAGGGAACCGCATAGCCGGTCAAGGATGGCGGTATTCAGCAGAAAGTTTTGTACGCTGGCTGGCTGTTGGTGCAGAACCTCTTCGACCAGGTAGTCCATCACAAAGCGATTGCTTCCAGAAAACGATTGGATGAACCCTGCCGTATCTTTGTGCCCCATCATGGATATTGCTGCCAGCTGCAAGCCGGCAATCCAGCCTTCGGTTCGGGCTTCCAATAGGGCGATGTCATCCGCGGAGAGATTCAGACCCATCACCTGGTTGAGAAAAGCGGCGGCTTCGGTGGACGTAAAACGCAAGTCGGCAGCGCGCAGTTCAGTCAATTGACCCCTGGCCCGGAAGCGGGACAGGGAGAGGTTTGGATCCTCGCGGGTGGTGATGACCAGGTGCATTTGAGGCGGCAGATGATCGAGGATGAAGGTAACCGCATGGTCAACCGGTTTGGATTCGATCACATGGTAGTCGTCGAGGACGAGAATGAAATCACCGGGGTGGGCGGTCATCTCATTAAACAAGGCTGTCAGAACCAGGTCAACCGCCGGCGGCTGCGGGGACTGCAGCATTCCCAATACGCTATCCCCCAAATGCTGATCGATCGTTTGTAGAGCGGCGACAAGGTAAGTCAGAAAGCGGATGGGATCATTATCTTCTTCGTCCAATGAAAGCCACGCGGCTGGCGTTTCGCACTGCCTGATCCACTCGCCGACCAGTGTCGTTTTTCCAAAGCCTGCCGGAGCCGAGATGAGAGTCAGCTTGCGGTTTTGATCCTTATTCCGGCACAGGCCATCGTTTAGGCGCTCCAAGAGGTGTTGTCGAAGCACAACTTTGAAGCGGCCTGGCGGAATAAACAACTTGGTTGTCAAAACTGGCAATGACATAGGTCTATTATAAAACACTCGCCAATGGAGCGCGCGAGGCTGGGTTCACTGCGGCGCCGCGTGGGCCAACCGGCTGAAGTCGATGGGTTGGAGCGGGTTGGGTGCGAACCGTGCCGACAATGGCCTGGGCGACCGGTTTCGGCAAATCAGGCGCGTTTTTTCATTGGATGAAAATCCATCCCGTAGAAATTTGAGCATTCAAAATAATTCATTTCTGTTTTAGCGCGGTTTTTTCCAGCAGGTCACGACGAGGACCCAGGACGCCTGATCAGGCTGTATGAGGTGTTATTGATCCACCACCCCAGTTTGCCCAGGAGGACTATTCCTGCCAGGCTGGCGAGCAGGTCTGTCAGGTCGGGGTGCCGCGTGCCAAACCAGGACTGTGAGATCTCTTCTAAAGCCACCAGAACAGCGACCAGCCAGAGTGCCAGGATGTGGCGGCGGTCGGCGCCCGCCGGCAAGGCCAGGTTGACCAGCAGACTCAGCCCCCCCATCAGCAAGAAATGGCCTAATTTATCACCATTTGGAAAATCGATCAGAACCGTGATGAATCCAGGCAGGCGCCCTTGGTCTGCAAGGACGACGATGACGAGGATGAATACCGTGAAGACAGCTGCCAGGAGGATGGTTGCTTTTTTCATCGGAGTTGATTTGCCAATCCTTTCTTCAACCGAAGCAGAAAGATCATCACCGTGCCAAAAGGCCAGGCTAAGAATCTACAGCCGAGCATACGGTGAACCCAATGCGGCATCAAGCACTCAAGTGAATCGAAAGACCGGCGCGGGTATTGGGACCCGCGTCCTGTATTGGGGGGTATTCTGTCAGGTTTTGACCTTACTCTCGAAATGAATGGCGCCAGGGACGAGCCGGATTGTGAAGAAGAAGGTGTTTGCCTGATTCGATGGAATAAATACAAAATAAAGGTCTCTGCGAATACGCCGTAAAGGTGGACTGTCTATCATTTGAAATGCAGATGAACAGTTCGTTGGTTCATCGCAGATAGGAAAACTAAAAATGAAAACTCATCTTTCAAACGAATTTATGCCATCGCAGAAACCTTACCACGCGAAACGCAAACCGGTTTTCAATGGCGCCTTTTTCAAGAATCTGCTGGTTGTGGCAGGGATTCTGCTGATCGCACTGGTGGTTATCTTGAATGGATCGCCTGCGAAGCCATTGGTGCGCTCAAACATCGCGCCGGTGCAGGTGTACGATGCTTCTGACGCCATGCGGCAGGCTGTTGTCTATTCGTGGGAGATGCCAGTCAAGCCACGCAGCGAAGTCTACGATGCGACCGCAGCGATGGAGAAATCGGTGATCTATGCGTGGGAGATGCCAGTCAAACCGCGCAACAACTATTACGACGCGACCGCAGCGATGGAGGAATCGGTAGTCTACCCCTGGGAAGTGCCGGTCAAACCGCGCGGCGCGGTCTACGATGCGACTGCAGCGATGGAGGAATCGGTAGTCTACCCTTGGGAAGTGCCGGTCAAACCGCGCGGTGCGGTCTACGATGCGACCGCGGTGATGGAGGAATCGGTAGTTTACCCTTGGGAAGTGCCGGACTAGCCGCGCTCCAGTTGTTAAAAGTTGTTGAGTTATCCAAGAATACGGATTCTTTTGACCAGGAACCGATGCTGCTGGCGTGGGTTTCACTGTATATCCAACGCGGTCAACTGGAACAAGCTGCCCGGGTCCTCGGGGCATTGGACGAGTTTTACCAGCAATCTGCCGGCGCGCTTGTGCCAAGCGAGCGCGCCGATCACGATGCCGATCTGGCTGCGGCGCGCACACAACTGGGCGAAGCAGTCTTTGCGCAGGCCTGGCAGGCGGGCCAGGCGATGACGATTGAGCAGATCCTGGAGTTTGTGCGGCTGAATCCATAGCGGTCGGTGAATGGGCGAGACGATTGTTCCTGCTGGGGGAAAAATTCAAAGCCTTTTTCAAGATCTGCCTGACGCCAGGGTGTCGGCGGTGCCGGGGTATGTCAGCTTGAACACGAGGCGGATTGAAAATCGGTTTTTGCTGCCTCGCGGGGGAAAGCACAAACACACCCCCAAAAGGAGTGTGTTTGTGCCTCATTACAGGTTTCCACCGAGCACGTTGAGGCTCCACAACAGCCATACGAAGGCTGCCGTGGAGAGGGCAACCAGGGTGTAGTGGATCCGACGGCTGAGTGCCCATTTCTCATGCCTCCAGGCGGATACGGTGATCCCAATCACGGTCAGCGTCCAGGGGATGGTAAGCCAGGACAAAACAGAGATAATCGTTACCATGCGCTGATGGTAAACAAAGCGATCTGCCAGCGTCAGCAACACACTGAAAAACCAACCCAACAGGGCTACGTCAAACAGGCTCAAGCCTGCAGCCAGCCACCAGGCCCTGCGTTCTGCGATGGGGTGGGTTTTGTGGCGCAGGGTGATCACCAGTCCGGCGATCCAGGAGGTGAGAAAAACAAACAAGCTGACCCCGATCAACGGGAAAACCAGGATGGGTGTCTCGAACCAGGGAACCTGGAAGAAAGCCAATGGGCCTGCAACCAACCAGCGCTTCCCGTCTGCATCCTGTTTGAAAGCCAGTACACGGTCGCCGTCGACCTGTCTAAAGAGACCGGGTTCCGTTTCTCGATAATCCCAACCTGCAAAGGTCAAGCGGCCTTGCTCAATTTCGACTTCAATGGCCTGCGTATAGCGGACCGCAATTTGGGCGGTCGTGTGAGCGCTGCGTGCAGGAACATACATGCCGTTGAATGTCTTTGCCCGGTCTGCCCAATCTACCAGCGGCTGTGCATCAAGAGGCGGGCGGGTATCCGGGAAGAAGGTGTCCATGAAGCGCTGGAGGATCATGCGTCCGTCCGCGGGGGGCGTGTTGTATGAGACCACCAGTCCCAGGTTCTGGTCTGGGATGAGCGCCAGGATGGTGGTAAAACGTGCGCTTTCCCCCATGTGCCACAGCACGCGCTGCCCATTAAACCGCATGTCCAGGAAGCCATACGCCATGCTGCTCATCTGTGGATGGTGGCTGAACTGAGGGCTATGAATCTGGTCCACCCATTCGGTGGGCATGATGCAGGACCCGTCCACGCAGCCGCCGTTCAGGTGCGCGATCATGAAGCGGCTGAGGTCGGTGACGGTTGTTCGCACGGGGGCGCAGGGCACGGCAGCCGTCCACTCAAAGTCCAACGGCTGGTAGCGGCCATTGTTGTACGAATAGCCTTTGGAAAGGTCTGTCACAAACTGGCCTGGCAGGGCATTGCCGACAAAGCTGTGCGTCATGCCCAGCGGCTGGAGCAGATTTTCGCTGAGATAGGCTTCATAAGATTGGCCTGAAACGCGCTCGATGATGTAGCCGGCCAGAGCCGTGCCGTAATTCGAGTAGGCCGAAACCGTTCCTGGTGGGTAGACTCGCGTGGGCATATTGCGCAGCAGGTGGTCACGTAATGGCAGGAGATTGCGTGGGTCGTCCAGCAGCAGTGAGTTGAAGTCCTCCTCGAAACCCGCCGTGTGAGTCATCAGGTGGTGGAGGGTGATCGGCTCGGGGAAGGTGCCCGGTATTTCAAAGTCCAGGTATTGGTTTACATCCGCGTGCAAATCCAGCTTTCCCTGACCGGCGAGCTGCATCACCGCTGTCCAGGTGAACAGCTTGCCATCAGACCCGATAAAAAAGAGAGTCTCGTTTGCTTGAACGGGGATCTGCTTTTCGAGGTCGGCATACCCGTACCCCCTGGCAAAAACGAGCTCGCTGCCCTGCACCACAGCCACTGTTGCCCCGGCGATGTGCTCTTGCGCCAGCTGCTCAGGCAACTGGGCGTCGAAAAAGGCCGCCAGATCTGCCGGCGCGGGTTGACTGGTGGTTCCGGTTGCAGCCTGGACCGGGTAAACCAGCAAGGCGCAGAATGCAGCCAGGAGAAGGACGAAAAAGGAGCGTGTCCATAAAACGCGATTGTGTAACTTCGTGATCGTTTGATGCTATCCAAACCTGTGATTTCTATCCGTGGAGATGGTTGATGGCAGCTCAATCAGGCAGCCATGCGTCATCATGCTCGTTGGTTTTTTCCTGGTTCCAGCATTTCTTCATGTCCGCTCCGGCTGCAACCAGGATGATGCCAAGGGCGGCGATGGAATGGGTTTGCGATGGTTGCAATGAACCAAAAGCCAGGGCGGCGGCTCCCAGGACGAAGTACAGCACCCCCGCGATTAACACCATTTTTGACAGAATTGATTTCATGGTTATTCCTCTGATCTAAAATTCCGATCGTTCTCTGTAACGCAAAGAGAGTATAGCGACCCCGGTCGTGGATGAAACCTATCCCAAGGTAGGTTTCATGGGTAGGTTGTCATGTCCAGTGAGCCGGTGAGGGGAGCCTATCTATCGATTTGTGCTGGATGCCTGTGTGGCTGCCTCGGGATTTTTTGGCATTATTGTGCTTGCCAGGAGAAAGGCTTCGGAGATTGGATTTACATACGGGAAGATGACGGAGATATTTCGAAATGATGAATTGTGCAATGGGTTTGGTGGTGAGCGAGGGCAAGGGGGAGAAGCGTCGTGTGGTGCTGTTCAACGCCCAGGCGCGAGGAGGGTGCTGGCCTACCTGCGCCTGCGGCCAGAGACTGAGGCGGGGGAGGCCTTCATCGGTCAGCAGGGGAAAGCCCATCCAGAGCAAGACAGTCCAGCGGGCAGTCGCCCGCTTTGCCCGGGCTGCCGGGCTGAAAGGGGTGATGCCGCACAGGCTGCGCCATACCTTCGCGAAGGGGTTGATTGAAAGCGGGGTGGGATTGGAGAAGGTGGCGGCGCTGCTGGGGCATGCCAGCCTGACCACGACCAGGATTTACATTTCGCCAGAGCTGCACGATCTGGAAG
>JACRAG010000051.1 GCA_016213455.1 Anaerolineae bacterium
AAGTTGTAGGCCGTGATGCGTTTCTCTTTGGCCTCTTCGGGTTTAGCGCCGGTGGGCTGGCTCATCAGTTCGGCCAGGTTTACACTGTCCGACCCGTCCTTCTGGTCCAGCTCAATGGCGCCGGCAAGCAGCGCGTCGATTTCTGACTGGGATAACATGGCTACTGCACCACAAACTCGGTGAAATAAATGGAAATGAGGTGGTAATCGGGAACCCGGTCACCAATGGCATCCATCAATTCCTGGCGCAGCTTCTCTTTCCCTTCGGCGGTGTACAGATCCTCAAAGGTCTTGGTGGAGAGCAGGGTGATGACCGTGTCATCGAAGAGCGGCATGAGCGCGTTGATTTTTGCCTCAAATTCAGCAGATGGGTCGGCTGCAGCCGCTTCTCCACCACCGTAACCACCGGATGCGGCTGGTTTTTCGGTGGTTTCCTCTACATGCGGCGGCTCAAACTCGAGCACCACGGTCAGGCGGATATATTTGCGCCCGGTCGGGTCTGCCAGGTTGATGATTTTGGTGGACATGTTGATCATCTTGCCCTGTCCGGGTAACAACGGCTCGGGCGTGGCTTCAACGGCTTCGCCTTCACCATGGGCGGCAGCTTCACCTTCGGTGTAGCCCAACAAGGGTTCGCCCGGGTTGGCATACATGATGCGGAAGGGCTTGGGGAATTCGTCGGGGGCGAAGATGATGTAAGCCGTGAACAGCGCAATCACCCCGATGACGGTGGTGAAAAGCGTGGTCGCCACTTTGCTAACGATGGAGAGGATGGGAAGAATTTTGCTCATAAGGTAGGTTCACTTTCTGCCAGGTTCATGGTGCGATCTTGATCGTCTGGCTGCCGAATACATTGTTTTCGACTTCGTAAACGATGATGATATCGACCCGGCTGTTCATCGAGCGGTGCTCGTCCGTATCATTCGGGAAGATCGGGTCGTACTGGCTGCGCCCTGAAACGATCAGGCGTTGAGGGTCGATGCCGGCATTGATTAGATATTGGGCGACATGGCTGGCGCGCGCCACCGAAAGGTCCCAGTTGGTCGGGTAACGCGGATCGGTGGAGGGTGAGTCGTCGGTGTGACCAACCAGGCGGATGGGGTTGTCAATGGTGCGCACCATGTTGACGATGGTCTCCAGCACGGGCATCGCTTCGGGCGGCAATTCCGAACTGCCGGGCGAGAAAATCAATTTCTCGCTGAGCGAGATCAGTACGCCTTCGATGTTGGTCTGCACGCTGACTTCATTGCCCAAACCGGTGCCAGCCAGCATCTGGGTCAGCTGCCCGGCCACTTCAGCGGAAGCCGGTGGGCTTTCCGGGATGCCTGGAACGACAATCGGTTTGGGCTCGCCGTCTTCGCTGGTGCCGCCGCTCTGGTTGATCTGTGAGTCGATCACCTGGGATGGGCCGCCCAGGGTGAAGGCCATGCGCATGTTCTCGGCCAGGCGTTTGTATTTTTCCACGTCCACCTGTCCCATCGAGTACAGCACGACGAACAACACCATCAACAGGGTAATGAAGTCCGCGTAACTGACCAGCCAGCGTTCGCCGCCGCCTTCACCGTCACCGCCGCCACCGTGTGCCATGGGTTATGCCTTCGCTTTCGCAGGAGCCTGCTGTTTTGCACCAGCTTTACCGCCCTCTTCTTCATGTTTGACGTGAGAAGGAGGCAGGTAAGCGGCCAGTTTGTCGCGCACGATGCGCGGGTTTTCGCCAGCCTGGATGGAAAGAATACCTTCGAGCTGCATATAGCGGCCGTGGGCTTCTTCTTCACTTTTGGCTTTCAGCTTGCCGCTGATGGGGAGGAAGATCAGGTTGGAGGAGAGCAGCCCCCACAGGGTAGCCAAAAAGGCTGCCGCGATGGAGGTGGCCAGTTTGGCCGGGTCGTCCAGCTGCTTCAACACCGAGATCAGGCCCATGACCGTACCGATGATGCCAAAGGTGGGGGCAAAACCGCCCGCCGCGGCAAAAAAGCCGATGCCGGCGCGGTGGCGGGACTGCATTTGTTGAATGCCGGTCTCCAGAATGGCGCGCACCTGGCTGGCGTCTGTGCCGTCCACCACCATCATGATGCCTTTTTTGACGAAAGGATCGGTGATCTTCTTGCTGTCTTCTTCCAATGCCAGCAGGCCTTCGCGCCGGGCGCGGTCGGCCATTTGCACCAGCAGTTCAATCGCGCCGGCATGGTCGGTCTTGGGCGAGGTGAACACCTTGATCATCATCTTCGGATTGGTCAACACGGTGGAGAGGCTGGAGGTGATGGTGGTAGCCATGAGGGCGCCGAAGAAGGTCAACAAAATGGCGGAGGGGTGGGCGAACAATTCAGCCGGCGTGCCACCGTCCATGATCATGACCACGACGATGATCGCCAGAGCGCCTACCAGGCCGATAATTGACGCGAGATCCATACGTTTTCCTACCTCAGTCAGTGGTGTCGTCGCCTGCGCCCTTGTTCAGGTACAGGCCGTGGAGAACTTTATGCTTGTATTCGATGAACTGGTTGACCAGATCCTGGGCGGTCTCAACCACGACGTACTTTTTTCCGTCCGTCAGGGTGATGACCGTGTCCGGTGTTTCCTCGATGCTGAGGAGCAGTTCGGGATTGATATGTAATTTGCTCCCATTCAATCGTGTTACCAGGATCACTTGGACAACCTTTCTGAAATTTCGGGTATTCCCGAAAAAACTTTCTGTACGACAGATAATTTAACATGCAGGGGTTGGCTTTCCTGTAAAAGCGTTGTGAAAGCGGAGTAAAGAAAAGCTAAAAAAATGTGAGTGAAATGGTTATAATAGTTTCACGCATTACGGGAAAATAACCAATTTGTCGGTTTGATTCATGCCCGGCTTTCCTTATAATCTGGGTATGGATTATTTATTGGAGAGAACAACGTGCCGAAACGCCCCATCCGCGTTTTAATTCTGGATGATGACCAGGCCTTTGGCGGGATGATCCGCGATTACCTGGACATCACGACTGACTGTCAGATCGATGTCATCGAAACCGACAGCCAGCTTTGGCCGCTGCTTTCTGAAAACAGCTATGACCTGATGTTTTTGGATTACCAGCTCAAACAGACCACTGGCCTGGAAGTGCTGGCGCAGATCAAAGAACAACGCTATCAGATCCCGATTGTGATGATGACCGGGCAGGGCAGCGAGAAAGTCGCTTCGGATGCGTTCAAGCTGGGGGCGATGGAATACCTGGTCAAAGGTGATTTTCCTTTTGCGCTGCTGCCTGAACTGGTCCGCAAGGCGGTCCGGTCGCAGCGGATGCAGCGCGCCATGCGCCGCTCGCTGGACAAAATCCGCTACCAGGCCACACTGCTGGATAATGTGCGCGACGCGCTGGTGGTGTGGGATTCGCGCGGACATATCACGTACTGGAACCGGACGGCGGAAGAACTGTATCGGAAACTCTCCGGCGACGTGTTGGGCAGGACTGCCGAACATGCCTACTTTTCTCTCTTTTCGCCACCCATGCGCCTGGCAGATCTGACCGGCGAGCCGCGCCAGATCAATGAACGCAGGCTGGCGCATCCGGACAGCCAGGAAACTTGGATCAGCTCGATCATCAGCCCGCTGCGGGATGAGTCTGGACAGGCGATAGGTTTCATGGATGTGACGCGGGATATCACGCACATCAAACAGATCGAGACGCGCATCCAGCTTCGCCTGGCAGGTGAGCAGCTTCTGGCTGGCGTTTCTTCCCTTTTCATTTCAACCCCAGCTTCAGAAGAGGAACCCGTCTTTTGTGAAGTGATCGAGCGGGTTGTTGGTTTCATTGGTGCGCAAACCGGCGCGTTATTGGTCAACCACAATGGCACCTTGCGCTGCCTGTGTGTGGTTGCCAACCAGCGAGGTGATCGGCGGGTCTCGAACTGTTCGTTCGATCTCAATGATCCACAATATGCGCCGCTGCGCGATTATGCAGACCGGCGGGAACTGACCTTCATCCCCGGGTTGGAGGCGTTGGGCTCTTTTGGCGATGATCTGCGCGCCAACCTTTCGACGGATGAGCAATCCTTGATCCTGCTGCCCTTACTGGTACGGGACCGTCTGATTGGTATGTTGTTCCTGGGTTTTCCGCCCAACCAGGTGCAGTGGGAGGAGGAACACCGCCATCTACTGGTCACCTTCGGGAGTATTTTGGCGAGTGTGCTGCTGCAGATTCGCACCGACCAGGACCTGCGCATCTCGCCCCAGGCGTTCTCGTTC
>JACRAG010000460.1 GCA_016213455.1 Anaerolineae bacterium
AGGTTTCATTGCGCTTCATTTTACCAAATCCGCGCGGCCCAATCGGTGCTATAATCCAGGCTCGTTGTAAAACCGGTACAAAACCTGAAACCTTAATCCTTTCCCGCTGGCAAAATTGCTATAATTAGTCCATCGGGGGTAAGCCCCATGGACGGCTACAGGTAAAGAGCAAACACCATTATGTCTTTTGTTCATCTTCACGTACATACCCAGTACTCGCTGTTGGACGGCTTCTCGGACCCGAAGAAGCTGGTTGCGCGCGCCAAAGATCTGGGCATGCCGGCGGTCGCCATCACCGACCACGGCACCATGTACGGGGTGATTGAATTCTTCAACGCCGCGCAGGCCGCCGGAGTCAAGCCGATCATCGGACTGGAAGCCTATATGGCGCAGCGCCGCATGACCGATAAAGACGCCAAGCTGGACAAGCAGTCGCATCACCTGCTGCTGCTGGCGCAGAACCAAACCGGCTACAAAAACCTGCTGCAAATCGCATCCGCCGCCCAACTGGACGGTTTCTATTACTACCCGCGCGTCGACCACGATTTCCTCGCCGCGCACAGCGAAGGCCTGATCTGCACCAGCGGCTGCATGTCGGCGGAAATTCCGCGCATGCTGCGCGAGCGCGGACCGGATGCCGCCCGCAAGCTGATGGACTGGTATTACGAGGTCTTCGGCGCGGACAACTTCTTCATTGAACTGCAGGATCACCAGATCCCCGAACTGCAGGAGCTGAACAAAGCCCTGCTGCAGCTCGGTCCGCGCTACAATGCGCGCTACCTGGCGACCAATGACGTGCACTACATCAACCCCAGCGACGCGCGCCTGCAGGACATCCAACTCTGCATCCAGACCGGCAACCTGATCACCGAGCCCAACCGCTTCAAGATGAGCGTGGAGTCGTTCTACCTGCGCTCACCGGATGAGATGGCACGCCTGTTTGCCGAAGTGCCGGAAGCGCTCAGCAACACCCTGCTGGTAGCCGAGCGCTGCAACGTGGACCTGACCAACAAGGGCTACCACCTGCCGCGCTTCCCCGTCCCCGAAGGGCACACCGCCGAAACCTACCTGCGCCTGCTGTGCGAAGAAGGTCTGCGCCGCCGCTATGGTCCACGTGCCAACAACCCGGAAGTGCGCGAACGCCTGGAATACGAACTGGGTGTGATTCACCAGATGGGCTTCGACGCCTACTTCCTGATCGTGTGGGACCTGTGCGTGTACTCCAAGAATCACGGCATCTGGTACAACGCACGCGGATCAGCCGCCGGATCGATGGTGGCTTACACCCTGGATATCACCCTGGTCGAACCCATCGACCACGGTTTGATCTTCGAACGCTTCCTCAACCCGGGCCGCATCTCCATGCCCGATATCGACCTGGACTTCCAGGACGACCTGCGCCCGCAGGTGATGAACTACTGCGCCGAAAAATACGGCTCGGATCGCGTGGCGCAGATCATCACCTTCGGCACGCTCGGCGCGCGCGCCGCCATCCGCGATGTGGGTCGCGTGATGGATATCCCGCTCTCCGAAGTGGACCGGGTCTCCAAGCTCATCCCCAACGTGCCGGGCAAGTCCGTCAGCATCCAAGAAGCGCTGGAATCGGTGCCGGACTTCAAGAAAGTCTATGAAGAATCCGCCTACCTCAAGGACCTGATCGACACCGCCTCGCGCATGGAAGGCGTGGTGCGCAATGCCGGCACGCACGCTGCGGGCGTGGTCATCTCGGATGAGCCGGTCATCAGCTACATCCCGCTGCACCGCCCCACCGGCAACGCCGATGAAAACTCACCCATCAAGGCGGTCACACAGTTCGAGATGTCGATCATCGAATCGCTCGGACTGCTCAAGGTGGACTTCCTCGGGCTGGCGACACTCACCATCATGCAGCGCGCCTGCAATCTGATCCAGCAGCGCCACAACATCCACCTGACGCTGGACAACATCCCCATCGACGACCCGGCAACGTTCGACTTTCTTAGCCAGGGTCACACTGCCGGCGTCTTCCAACTGGAAGGCTCGGGCATGACGCGCTTCCTGGTGCAGATGCGCCCGCAGAACCTGGACAACGTCATCGCCATGGTGGCGCTCTACCGCCCCGGTCCGCTCGAGTTCATCCCCACTTACATCAAGCGTATGCATGGCGACGAACCCACCGAGTACCGCCACCCGGCGCTGGAGCCGATTTTCTGCGAGACCTACGGCATCCCGGTGTACCAGGAACAGATTATGCGCGCCGCGGTGGACCTGGCAGGCTACACCCTGTCCGAGTCGGATGAGCTGCGCAAGGTTATCGCCAAGAAGCAGAAAGAAAAGCTGGTCAAACACCAGGCCAAGTTCGTCAAAGGCGCGGTGGAGCGCGGCATCCCGCAGGAGACTGCCGAGGCCATCTTCGCCGACTGGGAAGAGTTCGCCCGCTACGGTTTTAACAAATCACACGCCGCCGACTACGGTGTGATCGCCGTGCAGACCGCCTATCTCAAGACGCACTACACGGTCGAATTCATGACCGCCCTGCTTTCGGCCTCCAAAAACGACACCGCCAAAGTGGCCTTTTATGTGGCGGACTGCCGCAGCATGGGCCTGGAAGTGCTGCCCCCCGACATCAACGCCTCACAATGGGACTTCAGCATTGAGGACCAGCCGGAAGGCAAAACCGCCATTCGCTTTGGCATGGGCGCGGTGAAAAACGTCGGGCAGGGTCCCGTGGAGTTGATCCAGCAGGCGCGCGCCGATGGACCTTTCACCACGCTCAACGATTTCGTCTCCCGCGTGGACCTGCGCACGGTGGGCAAACGCTCGATGGAATGCCTGATCAAAGTCGGCGCGATGGACAGCTTTGGCAACCGCCGCGCTTTGCTGGATGGCCTGGACCAGATCCTCTCGGTTTCTGCCAGCCACTTCCGCGCCGCGCAAAGCGGGCAGTTGAGCATCTTCGGCTCGATGACCGGCGTGGTGGATGAGATCAAGCTGCCCATTGCCGCCTCACCGGATACGCGCGAACAGCTCGAGTGGGAGCGCGAATTGATCGGCCTGTATGTTTCCTCCCACCCGCTGGCCCCTTATATGAGCTTCCTGCGCCGCAAGGTCACCCACTTCTCCGGCTCGCTGCACGAGGTGCACAACCGCGGGCAGGCCACAGTCGCCGGCATGGTGACGCGCTTCCGCAACCACCAGACCAAAAACGGCAAGACCATGGGCTTTATCACCCTGGAGGACATTCAGGGAAACATCGAAATGGTGTGCTTCCCCTCCACCTGGGAGAAATTCCTGCCGCTGGTTCAGCCGGACGCGGTGTTGATCGCCGAAGGCAAAGTGGACGCCGAAGGCTCGGAGCCGAAACTGCTGGTGGATCGCCTGATCGCGGTATCGCCGGAAGAGGCCACCGGCGACGGCTTGGATGGGCTGGCGTTGGGCGGTGAAGGCCTGGATTACAACGACGGCTACCTGCCCGAAGAAGATGAACTGCCCTATGTGCCCACCCCGGCGGCGGCGCGCAAACTGGCCGAAACGCTGGCCAACAATGGCGGCAAAGCCCTGGTCCGCGAAAACCGCCGCGCAACCGAGGACAACCCGGCGGATGTTCCCACGACGCCCCCCGCAAAACCGGTCTGGCAGAGGCAGGCCGAACCAGCCGGTCCGGCGCCGGATGGACCGGATGACGGGCTGACCCCGCCTGAAGAACCGGTGGACTGGGGCTTTGGCGAAAGCCAGCCCGCTGCGCGCGTTGAAAAACCGGCAGCCCGGCCAGTCACGCCTGTCCAAACCGCTGTCAAACCGGCGGTCCGCGCCGCAGAGTCTGTCGAATCCGGACACACCACAGCGCCCGAAAGCCAGGCGGTCGAGAGCACCCCGGTCAAGGCCACCCAAGTTGAGCCGGTCAAGCCGGCTGCCCAGCCCACTCCGCCATCCGTCGCGCCTTTGCAGGCTTTCCCGCTATCGCCGCTGGTGCAGGCTGCCGCCGAAAAGGGCGACGAACCCTGGATGGTCACGGTCACCCTGCGCGCTTCCGGCGACCTGGAACGCGACAAGCGCCGCCTGCGCAACGTTTATGGCGCGCTGATCTCCTTCCCCGGCAGCGACCGGTTTGCTTTCCAGATTTTCGAAGGCAGCCACGGCTTCCTGCTCGACTTCCCCAACAGTTCCACCAGCGTGACCCCGGCCATGCTGGAACGCCTGATCAAACAGGTGGGGGAAGAAAATATTCGTTTGGAAACCCTACGCATTCATTAGGAGCGCAGTCTGACCCGGCTGCTTCCTATGCAATCTTTTTGAAATGAGGCGAGAAGAAAGACATATGTTCCGCTCCAACATTCGGACCATCGGTGTGATGACTTCGGGTGGAGACGCCCCCGGAATGAACCCTGGCATTCGTGCCGTGGTACGCAGCGCCCTGGCAAACGGCCTGCGTGTGATGGGCATTGAAGACGGCTATGAGGGCATGCTGAATGGACGTTTTCGCGAAATGGGTCCACGCGATGTGGGCGGCATTTTGCAGCGCGGCGGCACCATTCTGCGCACAGCCCGCAGCATGGAATTCAAAACCCCCGAAGGCCAGCGAAAAGCCATCCGCAACCTGAACAACGCCAGCATCGACGCTCTGGTCATTCTGGGCGGCGACGGCTCGTTGAACGGCGGGATGAAACTCACCGCCCAGGGCGTGCCCGTGGTGGGCGTACCGGCTTCGATTGACAACGACATCTACGGTTCAGACATGTGCATCGGCGTGGACACCGCGCTCAACACCATTGTGGATGCCATCGACAAACTGCGCGACACCGCCTCTTCGCACAACCGCGCCTTCCTGGTGGAAACCATGGGACGCAACTGCGGATACCTGGCGGTGCAGGCTGGCATCATCACCGGCGCGGAGATGGTGATTGTCCCCGAATTCGAAACCCCCTTTGAAGAAGTGGTGGCTGCAGTGGATGACGCCTACAAACGCGGAAAAGCGCACTGCATCATCGTGGTCGCCGAAGGCGCCAAGCTCAACGCCACCGAGATCGCCAACAAACTGGAGGAGATGAACCTGGGCTTCAACACCCGCGTGACCGTGTTGGGGCATGTGCAGCGCGGCGGCAAACCCACCGCCTTCGACCGGTTCCTCGCCACCCGTTTCGGCGTCAAAGCGGTCGAATTCCTCATGGCAGGACAGACGGGCGTGATGACCGGCCTGAACGGGCGCGACATCGTACCCGTGCCCCTGGATCTGGTGGTGTCCCGCCAGCGCACACTCAGCGATGAATACATGAAGATGGCGCGCATACTGGCGCGTTAATTCGCAGGTCTATCCCGAACAACCCTTCACCCGCCCTTGAGCAGCCCTCAAGGGCGGTTTGCTTGCACACCTTTCACCTCTGGAAAACATCCCGTGCCCGCCCCCCCTTCCGACGGACGAATCATTAACCACATCTTTATTGCCTATTTTGAGACAAAACTGGCATTTTGGCAGGAAAATACCCTCCATCCCTTCTAAAGCCCAATTTGAGCGGCACAGTATTGTGCCGCTC
>JACRAG010000461.1 GCA_016213455.1 Anaerolineae bacterium
GCTTCCAGCAGCATTTCGGCGCGCTTGTAGGACTCTTTGGAAACCCGCCCGGCGATGGTGATGGGCAGTTTGACGTTTTCCAGCGCGCTCAGGTAAGGGATCAGGTTGCGCGCGCCCTGCTGCCAGACAAAACCCACCTTGGTGGATCGGTAGGTGTTCAGATCGGCGTCGCTCATCTTGAGCAGGTCGTGCCCATCCACCAGGATGCGCCCGGCGGAAGGCCGGTCCAGCCCGCCCAGGATGTTCATCAGGGTCGATTTGCCCGAGCCGCTGGCGCCCACAATGCCCAGCAGCTCACCGCGGTGCACCAGCAGGTCCAGGCCCTGCAGCGCCACCACTTCCAGGTTGGCGATTTTGTAAATTTTCACCAGCCCGTCGCACAGAATAAAGTTTTGGTCGTCAATCATGCTTTACACCGCCTCACCCAGCTTGATGGCCTGGAAGATCTTCATGCGCATCAGCAGCCAGCCCAGCACAGCCAGGGCAACACCAAATAAGATGCCGAACAGGATGTAGACCTGGAAAACCGAGGTCCAATCCACCCGCACCAGGAAGGGCGGGATGCGCGCAGCCATGTCGTTGCCGACCTGAAGGTGTGGGATGAAAAAGCTGCTCACCCACACGCCCATGCCGGTGCCGGCGCCCAGGCCGCACAGGAAAATAAATGCCAGTTCCGAGGCCAGGAAGACCATCATCTGCCCGGCTGAAAGCCCGATGGCGCGCAGCATGCCCAGCTCGATGAAGCGCCGCCGGAACGAGAACAGCGCATAGAGCAGGAAACCCAGCACGGTCAGAAAGGCCAGCGCCACAAAGCCCACCGAGAGCAGGCCAAAGAAACCCTGCCGCTCGGGACGCAGTTGCTCCTCGGTGAGCAGCAGAGAGGAGATGCGCGGGAAGGTCACGCGCTTGTACAGCGCGGTGAAGCCCGCCAGCATCTGGTCATAGTCCACGTTGGAGTCAGTACGCAGCCACACATCGTAGGGGAACTCGCCGCCCACCGACTCGAACAGGTAATCCAGGTTGCCCACCACCAGCGGCCCCTCCTCGGGATACCAGGTGGGGAAATAGTCAAACACGCCCACGATCTTGAAATCCAGCACGGTGGAACCGCCCAGAGCGAAGATGGACGCGGGCAGGCTGTCGCCGGGCTTGAGGCCATAGGTGTCCAACACATCCCGCGAGACGATCACGCCCTCGGTGGTGCGGGCCAGGTCGTTCATCAAACCGCCCAGGGGGGAGGGGGCAAAGTCGCGCCGCCAGTAGGCCACCCGGGAGAAGTCCACCCGGTCCACACCCATGTACACCGCATCGAAACTGGTCTGCCCGGCCTTGACGCGCGCCGGCACGCGCGCCACACGCGCAGCCGCCTGCACCCCCGGCACCTTGAGGTGCTCGGAAACGGGCAGGAAGAACCAGCGCTGCTGCGCTTCTTCTTCCGGTGCATCCTCGGTGGATTCGGCAGCTGTGTTGGCCCCCGGACCACCCGCCATCACGCCGGCGCCTTCCAGTTCACCCAGCTCCACCACGTGCATGTCCGCGCCCACTTTGTAGTAGGTCTGGTCGTGCATGTGCCGGTCGAGAGTCTGCGCCAGTGTGGCGGTGAAGGTGGACAGGCTGAGCGTCATCACCAGCAGGATCAGCGGTGCCGAATAGCTGGCGCTGGAACGCGACAGGTAGCGCGCCGCCATCAGCAGGCCCACGCTGGGGGTGCCCGCGGCTGCCCAGGCTACACCGCGCATCAACAGCGGCAGCAGGCGAATGACCAGCAGCGCCACGGCAAAGATGCCCAGCGCCGGCACCAGCAGCAGCAGTGGATTTTCAAACGGGTCAGCCGAGAGGGCTGCCGGGGCGTCCACCGCGCCGGCGGAGCGCTGCAGCAGGTACATGCCGTACCCGGCGGGCAGCAGCAGCATCACATCCAGGAAGGCGCGCTGCCACCAGGGCCCGCGCAGCGAACGGGCGCGGTCCTGTTTGTAGGTGATCACGGTATGGCGCGCCGCGCCCAGGGTAGGCAGCGTCATGGCTACCACCGTGACCAGGGCCGCCAGCAAACCCAGGCGCATCGAACCGGTTGTGATGGCCGGGTCGAGGCCGGTCTGGGCAGAAAAGTCGAGGAAACTGCGCGCCTTGCCAAAGAAAATGGCCACCACGCGCGCCAGCGGCGCGCCAACCAGCAGGCCCACCCCTGCCAGCAGCGTGCTTTCCAGCACCGCCATGCCCATCAACTGCCCAGTGGTCGAGCCGCGGCTGCGCAGCACGGCAATTTCGTTGCGGCGCTGCCCCACCGACATGTCCACCACCAGCCCGATGAAGGTGAGAATCATGAACAGCAGGGGGATGCTGAAAGCATACAGGAAGATGGTCAGCGAACGCGAAAGGGTCAAAAACCGGGTCAGGTCTTCTTCCGGGGAGATATCCAGGCGCATGTCGGTGATCAGGTTGGCAGCGGTCTGGCGCGCATTAATGATATTGGACACCAGCCCCGGCACATCCGCCGACTGCACCGCGGATCCGTCCATCACCCAATACCAGGCCGCCAGGTACACGTTGCCGTTCAGATAGGGGATGATGCGCTCGGTGAAGGTGGTCTGCGGCACCAGCAGGGCATCGTTGTACTCGCGCTCGGCGTAAAACCAGTATTCGTCCGCCGGGTCAGCGGCGGTCCAGATGCCCACGATGCGCACCGGGTACTGCACGCTGACGCTGGCCTGCTCGTTCTTAAGCAGGGTATACATGGTGAACTCGTCGCCCACCTGCGCACCCAGCAGGGTGGCGCGCGCCTCATTGATCAGCACTTCCACCACGCCCTCGGTGGAAGCCACTTCCGCCGGGAGACTGCCCTCCAGCAGGCGGATGTGATCCTGGACCTGGCTGAGCGCGCCAAAATACATCCAGGCCAGCGGTTCCTGGGCCGAGTCGTAGCTGGTCTCATCCGCAGGGAAAAGCTTGAGCGTATCCGTCTTGAAATAGCGCACAAACAGGCGCGAAGGCAGCCCCAGGTCCTGACTCACCCGCCCGGAGAGATAATTATCCGCGGGCTGCAGCTGCTCCCAGGTGACCGGACCACTCCACGCGCCCACATAACGGAACAGGTAGGCAAACGGCGGCCGGACCTGTTGGCCGTCCGCCGTCGCTTCCGGAGTGATTTGTTTGTTGAGGATGTTTTGATAAACCGCATCCGCGTAAATGGGGATGCTCATGGTCAGGGCCACAGCCGAGATTACGCCCAGCGAAGTCGCCAGCGACAATCCACGCTGCGCGACCATGCGTTTGAGCGTGATGAGGAAGATGGCCCAGAACCGGCGGAGAAGTCCCATGCGCGTACCCGTTAAGGGGCGACGACGACCTGGCCTTCTTCCAGGCCTTCCAGAATCTCCACCCGGTCGGCGCCGGTGATGCCCACCTTGACGTCCACGCGGCGCTGTCCGTCGCCGTCTTTGACCACCACAAATTTGCGTCCTTCAAAGTTGCGCACCGCCTGCGGAGGCAGCCACAGCGCGGCATCCTTCTTTTCCAGCACCACCACCACGCGCACCAGGTCGCTTTGCCCCAGGCCCATGTCCTCCAGGCTGCTGGCAAGCGTAATGCGGGTGGTCTTGTCTTCCTTATCGGTCTCTTTGACTTCAGTGGTGGCTTTGCCGTACGGGAAGGGCAGTTTGCGGATGGTGCCGTCTGATTTCTTGCCCGGTGAGCTGACCGGCCAGGCCTGCAGCGGCATGCCCTCTTCCAGCTCGGTCAATTCCTTGTCGCTCAGGTCGGCGCTGATCTCCAGCGCAGACAGGTCGGCCACCACCGCCACTTCCTTGTAAGCTTCCACAGCCGTGGAGTCGGACAGGAAGAGGGAGAGCACGGTGCCGTCGAAGGGCGCCACAATCTGGGTGGATTCCACCTGCGCCTTGATCTGGTCCAGGCTCAACTGGGCCAGTTCCACTTCGTAGCGCGAGCGGGCGATGATGATATCGTAATCTTTGAGGACCTTGGGCGTGTTCAACTCGGTTTGGGCCTGGTTGAGCTTGGCCATTTCCAGGTAGATTTCTGCGCGGCGCAGGTCGATGGCAGAGGTGCCGCTTTCCAGCGAAGCCAGCAGCTGCCCGGCTTTCACCGGATCGCCTTTCTTGACCAGCACTTCGTCAACCCGCCCGTTGGCTTTGAAGAACAGGCTCTCCTGCACCACCGGCACCACGCGCCCGGTAAACTCGAGCTGGCGCAGCACCTCACCCTTTTGCACGGTGTACGTGGGCTTGGTGGGGATGACAGGGGTGGGGAGCGGGGTGGGGGTGGCTTCTTCTTCGGCAGCCGGTTGAGCGGAACAACCGCTGAAAACCAACGCAGCCAGCACAATCAGCAGAACGAAGCGCACCGCGATCGTTTGATGGAGCGCGGACGACTTTGTGGAATTCATGTTCTCTCCGGGAATCGTTAATTACACTTCATTATACCCTTAGTCCGAAAAGAATCGGCTGAATCGCGGGCAGATGGGTTGAGCGGCGCGCTTCTCCCGTGGGTCACGGTTTCGGGCGGGGCGAACAATGCGCCCTTGTCGCTGCGACACCGACCTACGAGCTTTTCTGCGTAGGGTGCCGTTGGCAGCTTTGGGCCAACGCACCATCTTGTTGTTTCCGCGAAAAGACGGTGCGTTGAGGCAACGCACCCTACCGGAGACGGATGACTACACAGCCGAGATCGCCACGCCCAGCTCGCGATGACA
>JACRAG010000462.1 GCA_016213455.1 Anaerolineae bacterium
CATGGCAGGCAAAGCACGCAAAGCAGGCGTGCATTTCCGACCCCACTTCAAAACACACCAATCCACCATAATAGGTGAATGGTTCCGGGACGAAGGCGTTCAAGCCATCACCGTCTCCTCGCTGGATATGGCAGAATACTTTGCTCGGGCTGGCTGGGATGACATCACCCTGGCTTTTTCGGTCAATCTGCGCCAGATGGATGGGCTGAACGCCCTCGGTCGGCGAATCCACCTGGGCTTGCTGGTCGAATCTCTGGAAAGTGTAGATGCGCTGGCGCAGCGTATCCAATCCCCGGTCGATTTATGGATTAAAGTGGATAGCGGCGCGCACCGCACTGGCCTTTCGCCGGACAATGTGGACTTATTTATTGCGCTGGCATCCCGCGCGCAAGCCAGCCCGCACCTGCGCCTGTCGGGCCTGCTCACCCATGCAGGCCACACTTACGCGGCTGGCGGTCCCCAGCCCATCGTTGCTGCCTACCAATCCAGCCTGTCCAGCCTGTTGAGCCTGCGGGATCAGTTGGCAGCACACGGACTGACGGGTCTTTCCATCTCGGTAGGCGATACACCGGGCTGCACCCTCAGTGACGACCTCGGTCCCGTGGACGAAATTCGACCGGGCAATTTCACCTTTTTCGACGCGCAGCAGCTCACGGCGGGCGTGTGCGCCTGGCAGAATGTGGCTGTGGCACTCGCCTGTCCGGTCGTCGCCCTTCACCCGGAGCGCAGCGAAGCCGTCGTGTACGGCGGCGCCATTCACCTCTCCAAAGATAGCTGCCGTGTGGGCAGCCAGGTCAGCTACGGCCTGGTATGTTTGCCCGAGGGCCCACGTTGGTCCGCGCCGGTCGCTGGCGCGTGGGTTGACCGCCTGTCACAGGAACACGGCATTCTGCACCTGCCCGCGCCAACCCTGGCTGCTTTACGCGTCGGTGACCTGGTTTGCATCCTCCCGGCGCATTCCTGCCTGACCGCACAGTGCATGGGCGCTTACCTGACTCTGCAAGGTCACCCGATTGCCATGATGCCCAATCCCTATCGCAACCTGGAATAAACCCATCCTGCCATGCAACCCATTCTCTCCTGGTGGCTGCTCTCATCTCTGATCGGACTCGCCGCACTGCCGGTGACTTTCAGCTTTTTCCGCCGTTTCCCCGGACGCGGCTATCCCCTGGCGCGCACCCTGGGGCTGCTGCTGACCGCTTACCTGCTCTGGCTGGGCGCTTCCTTGCACATCCTGCAAAACAACCCGGGCGGCATCCTCACCGCGTTGGGACTGGTCGCCCTGTTCTCTGCGGTCTGCCTGGTTCAAAATGGCGCCATCGCCGGAATGCGCGAGACCTTGCGCGCCAATGGACCGCTCATCCTGACCACAGAGCTGATCTTCATCCTGGGCTTTTTCGCCTGGGCGGTGGTGCGCGCCTATGCGCCATATAAAGTCATGCCGGCTGGCGGTGAAAAGTTCATGGAAATGGCTTTCCTCAACGGCGTGATGAACAGCCCTGCCTTCCCGCCGCTTGACCCCTGGCTTTCGGGGTTTTCCATCGCCTACTACTATTTCGGCTACGTCATGATGGGGTTGATGGCGCAGATCACTGCCACTTCCGCGGGCGTGGCCTTTGACCTGTACGACGCCTTTCTATTCGGGCTGACTGCGCAGGCCGCCTTTGGCCTGGTCCACGCGCTGACCGGCAGCCGCGCCATCCGCCCCAGCCTGGCGGCGGGGTTGCTGGCAGCCCTGCTGACCGGGGTGATGGGCAACCTGCAGGGCATCTTTGAAGCGCTCTACGCCCGCGGCTGGCTGCCGCTCTCCTTTGCCGGCTGGCTGGCGGTGCCTTCCTTCCCCGCAGAAGCCATGGTGACCGGCTCGTTCGATCCAGGCGGTGGTTGGTGGTGGTGGCGCGCCTCGCGCGTCTTGAATGATCTGAACCTGAACGGCCAATCCATCCCGCTCAATCCCATCACCGAATTCCCCCTGTTTTCCTTCCTGTTGGGAGACAACCACCCGCACAAGCTCGCACTGCCCTTTGGTCTGCTGGCCATCGCCTGCGCTTATGCCCTGCTGCTCGAAGCCCGTTCGGGTCAGCGCCTTTCGATGAAACGCCTGGCCCTGTCGGCAGTGATCACCGGGTCCTTGATTTTCCTCAACACCTGGGACACCCCGGTTGTCTTTGGGCTGGCGGTGCTGGCCTGGCTGGCAGGATTGAGCCTGGCAGCCGGCGTGATAAAAAGCGATCACTTCAAGGCTGCGCTTCGTTTCGCGGCATGGCTGTTGGCTGGCATCCTGGCCTGTTACGCACTTTTCCTGACCGGCTTTTCATCCCAAGCTGGCGGCATCCTGCCGTACACCTTCCCTCCCACCCGGCTGGTGCAGTACTTGATCATGTTCGGACCGTTCATTTTCATTCTGGCCAGTTTTCTGTCCACCTCGCTGGCACGAGAAAACGGGTTCGCCTTGCGGCGCTGGTTGGGCTGGTGGCTGCGCCTCATGGCAGCCTTGCTGCTTCTGCAGGTGCTGTTGATCCTGGCTGCCGGTTTGGTGCTTTGGGTGGATGGTCTGCGCGGTGGCAGCCTGGCTGCAGAAGTGCTGCCTCTGCTTGGCTCAGATAACATTCTCCTGGCAGCCGGCCTGATGCTGGCGCGCCGGCTCTCCGATCCCTGGTTGTTTATGACTCTCACGGCCTTAATTTCGGCTGCCACCGCAGGCCTGTGGGCTGCTCTGCATGCCGAACCCGAAGAGCCAACCGCTGACTCAGGCCTGTTCTTCGCCCGATTGCTGGCATTGGCTGGCCTGGCGCTCACCTTCAGCGTGGAGTTCTTCTACCTGCGGGATGGCTTCGGCGTGCGCATGAATACCGTCTTCAAGTTCTATTTCCAGGGTTGGGTGCTGCTGGCTGCCGCGTCCGCGTATGGCCTGTGGTGGATGCGCAATCACCTGCAAGGCTGGCTGCGCGTCGTGCCCCTGGCGATCGCGGGGTTGCTGGTGGCTGCCGGCCTGGTTTACCCGCTGCTGGGGGTGTGGAACCGCGCCGATCATTTCGCCGGAACGCCCGACCTGGACGCTGCCGCTCAAATGCGCCGGGAAAACCCGGATGATTTCGCCGCCATCGACTGGCTGGTGGAAGAAGGCCGCCTGCCGGATGGCGCACTGCCTGTGCTGCTTGAAGCGCCTGGCAAATCCTATAACTATGCAGGCCGGATGAGCGCCTTCACCGGCTATCCGGCGGTGCTGGGCTGGGCCATTCACGAGATGCAGTGGCGCGGCAATTACACCGAGCAGGGCAGACGCGAACCGTTGATCGCGGAAATTTTTACCACGCCTGACGCTCCCGCTGCCCTGACCCGCCTGCAGGAATTGGGCGTAAATTACATCATCCTGGGCACACCCGAACGCGACTATATCCGTGAACAGTGCGCCATCCCGGACCACCTGTGCAATCCGGCGGCAGCGGAAGAGAAATTTGCGCGCGCTTTCGTCAAAGTATTTGAAAGTGGGTCAACCAGCATCTTCGCTGTTCCACCCAATAATTCGCACACTATTTATCCAAATTCGCCCTGACACATCCAACCTTGTCAACCTGATTCATGTATAATTGCTGCACGAAGGGAATGCATCACTATGAGTAAGATTTGCGTAATCGGAACCGGATACGTTGGCCTGGTGACGGGAACCTGTTTTGCCGATCTTGGCAACCAGGTGACCTGCCTGGATGTGGATGAAACCCGTATCTCGCGCCTCAAGGAAGGCGTAATGCCAATCTACGAACCCGGATTGGAACAATTTGTCACGCAGAATGTGAGCGCCGGACGTCTGGTATTTACCACAGATTACAACCTGGCCCTCCAGGATGCCGAATATGCCTTCATTGCCGTTGGCACGCCTTCGGGTGTGGATGGCGAAGCCGACCTGCAGTACGTGCGCCAGGTTGCGGAATCCATAGCCGATCTGGTCGAATGGCCGATCATTGTTGTGAACAAATCCACCGTGCCCGTGGGAACCGGTGACTGGGTCTCCGACA
>JACRAG010000458.1 GCA_016213455.1 Anaerolineae bacterium
CAACGTATCCCGAGCCTGGGGTGGGGTTGACTTTGTGAAAGCCCTGTTAATTGATCTCTAGAACTATTGATCTAGGTGAACTATTGTTCTATAATCAATGCATGGACACGTTTGAGAAGTTATCTCTGCTGACCGCGGACATGAAACTGGAGGTGGCGGAAGATGTGCGCCCTCCTTTGGCGCAGACCTGTCCATCCTTTCAACCGGCACAGCGCGGCGGAGGTTGCGAAGATCCGCTGCAAGGATTTCCGATCAGCCACGCGGTGATGCCCAACGGCAGGCGCATGCCCATTTTGAAAACGCTGGTCACCTCGGCCTGTGAGCGCAACTGCAATTACTGCTGCTTCCGGGCAGGTCGCGACTTTCGCCGTGTGACGTTCAAGCCCGAGGAAATGGCCAACGCGATCGTCAAAATGACGGAGCGCGGCATGATCGAAGGCGCGTTCATCAGCTCGGGCGTGGCAGGTGGGGGCGCACACACCCAGGATCGCCTGATTGCCATGGCGGAAGTGCTACGTAACAAGCTGCATTATCGCGGCTATCTGCATCTCAAGCTGATGCCAGGTTCTGAATATGACCAGGTGCTGCGCTCCATGCAGCTTGCCGACCGGATTTCCACCAACCTGGAGGGTCCGAACAGCAAACGTCTGCAATCGCTGGCACCACAGAAGGTATTTTTGGAAGAGCTGTTGCAACCGCTGCGCTGGGCAGAACAAATCCGCCGGTCCATGCCGGGGCATTTGGGCTGGAATGGGCATTGGCCTTCCACCACTACCCAATTTGTGGTGGGCGCCGTGGGTGAGAGCGACCTGGAACTGCTCAGTACCACCGCCTATTTGAACAAAAATGTGCGATTAGCGCGGGGATATTTCTCCGGTTTTTCGCCGACGCCGGATACGCCTTTTGAAGAGAAGGAAGCCTGCAATCCCTGGCGGGAGCATCGCCTGTACCAGGCTTCGTTTCTGCTGCGTGATTATGGCTTTGACCTGGAAGAACTGCCCTTTGAGGGCGAGGGCAACCTGCCGCTGGAGCGCGACCCCAAACTGGTGTGGGCGCAGCGCAACCTGTCTGAAGCGCCGTTGGAAGTCAACCGGGCTGGCAAAGAGCAATTGCTGCGCATCCCTGGTTTTGGTCCAAAATCCGTGCAAACCATCCTGACCGCCCGGCGCAGCGGGCTGCTGCACTCGCTGGAAGACTTAAAAGCCCTGGGGGTGACGGCCAGCCGGGCAGCGCCTTTTATTTTGGTGAATGGACGCCGACCTGCTGTACAATTGAGCCTGTGGCCCTGATCTTTTGAGGTCACAGGAGAAAACCTGTGCTGCAACCCCTCCATTTTTACGGCGAACCCATCGAAGTACAATACGATCAGCCTCCCCTGCTTGAGAAAACCCCTCCCTGCCCGGACCGGATTGTCTGGCGCGGGGAGGTTTTTGTTGTCAGCGAATTGCTGGAAGAATGGCGCGATTTCGAGCGCAAGGGTCGCTACCGACAGAATATGCGCCCCGAACATGCTGAACGCGCCAGCACACGCGGCTCATGGGGGGTGGGTAGATTTCATTTTCGGGTGCGGGTGAGAGGTGGAAGGGTCTTTGAGATCATTTATGACCGGTCACCACAGGATGCCATGCGGGGAAAAGGCAGTTGGATGATCTACAGCGAGTGGTCTGTTGAATAAACTTACAAATTATTCAATAAAATTCAAATTACTATTGACTTTTATGAAATCCGGCGTAAAATATATTTAGAAATAATAAACAACGTCGAAGCGTATTGAAGGTTCTTATTTTGAGCTTCGGCGAATAAGGAGAGTCCATGAATCCAATGCTGACCAAATGCCCCGTTTGTGGTGGCGACCTGGTGGTTACGCGTCTAAACTGTCCGGCGTGCGAAACAACCATCGAAGGCACGTTTCAACCGGTCGGCGGAACATTACAAGGTGCATTTACACCGGAACAGCTCAAATGGCTGTTGCCATTTACGCGCCTGAACAATGAGCAAATGCAGTTCATCATCACCTTCATCCGCTGCGAAGGACGGTTCAATCGCATGGAGGAAGAGCTGGGAATGTCTTATCCGACACTGCGCAACCGCATGAATGATATCTTGCGTGCGATGGGATATGAGCCGGCTCGCGATGAAATGCAGCCGAACGCCGGTCTCCCCAGCCCGGCTGAGCGCAAAAAGATTCTGGATGACCTGGACAAGGGTATCATCACCCTGCAGGAAGCCCGCCGCCGGCTGAAAGGTGCGCGCGAAGAAGTCAAACCGGACGGCAGTGGTGATTAAGGGAGAGGCGATATGGCTACAGTAGAAGAACGGATCAAGATTTTGCAGATGGTTCAGGAAGGCAAAATTAGCGCCGAAGATGCGGCGTTGTTGCTGGAAGCCCTGGAAGAAAATGTGCGCGGCGATAAAAGTACTTCGAGTATTGCCGCTGAGATGGTGGAGGCGGGCCAATTGGGTCGCAAACCACGCTGGTTCCGCGTGCGTGTCACCGACACCGACACCGGCAAACCTCGCGTGAATGTGCGTCTGCCGATCAGCATGGTCAGCATTGGTTTAAAGATGGGAACGCGGTTTTCACCTGAGATCGAGGGCATGAATGTGGAAGAACTGATGAAATTGATCGAATCGGGTGAGATCGGGCAGATTGTGGATGTTCGAGACGAGAACGACGGCGAGCACGTCGAAGTATTTCTCGAATAA
>JACRAG010000459.1 GCA_016213455.1 Anaerolineae bacterium
CAGCAGCGCCGGCGCAAAGAAGAACAACAGCCCCAAAGCCTTCTCGTCGAGGGAGGTGTTCATCAGATCGAGGATGTAGATCGACTCGACCAGCGTCCCGGTCATCTGGATCAAGAAGAGGAAAAGAATGCCAAAAGTGAGGATGATGGAAAAAGATTTTTTCATAGAATATCGCCTGAAGATGGAATAGCCATGCAGAAAATATGGATCGAATCAATTATAGCCACGCAACCGTGATGAAGCACGTTGAATTCGATGCAGGAGATGCGTTCAGTCGATGTGAGAAAGAAAAAAGCGGCCTTTCCAGGCCGCTGTGTTGAACCAGAGAGTCATTTTCAGACTCCGGTAGTGAGCGTGCAGGGGCTCGAACCCTGAACCAATGGCTTAAAAGGCCACTGCTCTACCATTGAGCTACACGCCCTCAAGACGGCCCAATAATAACACAGGCCCTCCAGAGCGTCAACCATCCAGGCTTTTTTCGCCCGTGGAAATTGGTCCGCAGTTTGGGTTTGCTTTTCACCTTGCCCCCCAGCCCGGGCGGTGGTTTAATCAACCCGGAAGGACACCACCATGACCGAATTGCTTTACCAGACCGACGCTTACCTGCGCGAATTTGACGCCGTCGTCACCGCGGTGGACGAAGCCAACCGCGCTGTGCTGCTCGACCGCAGCGCATTTTACCCGGGTGGCGGCGGTCAGCCCGCTGACTCCGGCGTACTGGTCGCCGGTGACACCACCTACCCCATCCTGCGCGGACGCAAAGGCCCGGAGGGTGTCTGGCACGCCGTGGACGGTGAACTGACCCTGCCGGTAGTCGGGACAGGTGTGCGCGGCAGGCTGGATTGGGAGCGCCGCTATGCCTTGATGCGCACCCACACCGCCATGCACATCCTGTGCGGCGTGGTGTATCGCGACTACGGCGCGCTGGTCACCGGCGGCGACATGGAGCCCCTCAAAGGCCGCATGGACTTCGAGTTTGAGTCACTCACCCGCGAACTGGTTTCGGTCATCGAGGAAGCGGTGAACCGTGAAGTCGCCGCCAACCGGCTCGTGCGCGTGCAAATCCTGCCGCGCGAGGAAGCCTTTGCCATCCCCGACCTGATTCGCACCAAGATCAACCTGCTCCCGCCGGAGATCAGCCATGTCCGTACAGTCGAACTGGTTGGCCTGGATTTGCAGGCGGATGGCGGTACGCATGTGCAATCCACGGCGGAAGTCGGGCGCATGCGGGTGGTGGATTACAAGAGCAAAGGCAAGATCAACAAACGCATCTACGTCGAGATGGCCTAAATCCATGGCATCGGACAAACTCCCGGATAACACAATCCGGGAGTTTGTAATTTAACCTTTTTCATCCCTTTTGTAAAAAATTATGACCAATTCGAACCGCTGGAAATGTTAACAACCCTGTTTCACCCCTTGAAACAAGGGCGACCTACACCCCCACCTTGAAAAAGTGACCTCTGAAGCCCAAATTTTAGCCCTCTAAAAATGGAATGCATTGCAATTTCCGTCTTTGGAACAAATGCCCCTTGAACTTTAATATAAATAGATAAATAATATCTATAATACGCCGCCGAAAAAGAAGAGAGGAGCCGCCTGCCGGGCTGGTTTTTATCCAGCCGGTAGCGCTCTTTTCTTTTCCCGGGCGGAAACCCGGGAGATAGGTTCACCTGCGCGTTCCGGGAGCAAGCTTCGCTTCCGAACCGGTCGGGATGGTTCAAATAAGGAGAGATACCCATGCCTGTCAACCCCACCTTTCCGGGCGTTTACATTGAGGAGGTACCCAGCGGCGTGCGGACGATCAGCGCCGCTTCCACTTCGGTGACCGCATTTGTCGGCGCAGCCAAACGTGGCCCGGTCAATAAGGCCACCCGCATTCTCAGTTTTGCCGATTTCGAGCGCCGCTTCGGCGGGCTGGACCCGGACTCGGAAATGAGCTATGCCGTGCGCCAGTTCTATACCAACGGCGGCAGTGACGCCTGGGTGGTGCGCGTGGCCAAAAACGCCTTCGCCGCCCTCAAGATGCTCAAAAATCAGGCGGACGCCGACGTACTTGAATTGAAAGCCATTGACAAAGGCGCCAGCGGCAATTTCATCGAAGTGCGCGTGGATTACGCCACCAGCCGCCCCACCAGCACCTTTAACCTCACCCTGGTCTATTCTGATCCCGAAAACACCGCCGACACCCGCACCGAAACTTATACCAACCTGTCCATGAACTCGGCTGATCCGCGCTACGTGGTGGACGTGCTCAAATCATCCGAGCTGGTCTCCGCCACACGCCCGGCTGGCGCGCTGGCTGGCCTGTTGGCAGGCACCAGCAAGAGCGCCGAACTGGTGGACAGCGGTGGTGTAGCCCTGGACATCGCCACGCTGTTGGACGCCACCCATAACACCTTCCAGGTTTCGGTCAACGGCTTGCCGCCCGTCAAGGTGATCATCAACCTGCCGGCGGACCTGGCTGGCGGCGGCGATGCGCTGACCAACCTGGCTGAGAATATTCGCCTCAAAGTGGTGGCTGCCGCAGGCGGCAAAGCGGCTCTGTCTGGCTTCCTGTGCGTCAAGGAAGGCAACGCATTGAAGATGACCTCCGGCCTGGCCGGCGAATTTTCCAGCGTGCGCGTGCTGCCCGGCCCCACCAATGACTGCTCCACCCGTCTGAAGCTGGGTTTCGAGGAGACTGACGCGGTCGGCGCCATCCGCCCGAAAGAGATCCCCCGGCCCGGCACACTCACCTCGGGCGTACTTTCAGCCGGAGACATGACGAGTTTCCCGGACGGCACCCACACCTCGTTCCTCATCTCGCTGGACGGCGGAAAACCTGAGGAAGTCCTGGTGGGCAACGCAGCCTTCACCGGCGCCAGCGCTGCCGCCAAGGTGGTCAAAGCGGCGGCAGCCATTCAGGCCGCTGTGCGCGCGATCAAACCCCAGCCGGCCTTCAGTAAATTCACCTGCACCGCCAGTGGAACCCAGCTGGTGCTGGCCTCTGGCACGCGCGGAACCGGCTCGTCGGTACGCGTGCTGGCTGCTCCGGCCAACAGTATCGCTAACGAGTTCCATCTCTTGGGCGTCATCCCGGTGGATGGCGCAAATGTTTACCTGGAAGGCGGCGCAGAAAGCCCCTTCACCGAGAGCGAAGCCTACCCGCTGTATATCGGCAGCCAGGCAGCACGCGAAGGTATTTTTGCGCTGGACGCGGTGCAGAGTTTCAACCTGCTGTGCCTGGCGGGCGTCTCCGACCCCGGCATCCTCGCGGATGCGGCTTCGTATGTCACCTCGCGGCGCGCCTTCATGATTGTGGACCCGCCCGCCGACACCGACACCCCGGCGGAGATGCTCTCCAAGATCCAGGGTGCTGACCTGCCCAAGAGCAAGGATGCAGCCGTTTACTTCCCCTGGATCAAGATCGCCGACCCGCTCAAGGGCGGCAAACTGCGCCTGACGCCCCCCTCGGGTACGGTCGCCGGGCTGTATGCGCGCACCGACGCACAGCGCGGCGTGTGGAAAGCCCCCGCCGGCACCGAAGCCACGCTGAACGGCGTGCAGGGCCTGGCTTATACCCTCACCGACCTGGAAAATGGCACGCTCAACCCGGATGGGGTGAACTGCCTGCGCGTCCTGCCGGTTTTCGGCTCGGTGGCCTGGGGCGCGCGCACGCTGCGCGGCTCTGACCAGATGGCGGATGAATACAAGTATGTCCCCGTACGCCGCACCGCCCTTTTCATTGAGGAAAGCCTGTTCCGCGGGCTGCAGTGGGTGGTATTTGAACCCAACGACGAACCGCTCTGGGCGCAAATCCGCCTGAATGTGGGATCCTTCATGCACGGGCTGTTCCGCCGTGGCGCGTTCGCCGGCGTCACGCCCGCCGAGGCCTACTTCGTCAAGTGTGACCGCGAGACCACCACCCAGGACGATGTCAACCGCGGCGTGGTGAATATCCTGGTCGGGTTTGCCCCGCTCAAACCGGCCGAGTTTGTCATCGTTCAAATCCAGCAAATGGCTGGCCAGCTCCAATCGTAGGAGGGCGAGATGGCTCAATTTTCAGTCAATACCCACCGCTTCGACCCATACAAGAACTTCAAGTTCCGCGTCAAGTGGGACGGGCGCTATGTCGCTGGAGTGAGCAAGGTCAGCGCGCTGAAACGCAGCACCGAAGTCGTCGAGCACCGCGAAGGCGGCGACCCGTCCAGCTCGCGCAAATCGCCGGGGCGCACCAAGTATGAACCCATCACCCTGGAACGCGGCGTCACCCACGATGTGGAATTTGAACAGTGGGCGAATAAAATCTGGAATTACGGCTCGGGTCTGGGCGCGGAGGTGTCGCTCAAAGACTTCCGCAAAGACCTGATTATCGAAATGTACAACGAAGCCGGGCAGCTGGTGCTTTCATACAAGGTATACCGCTGCTGGGTGTCCGAGTACCAGGCGCTGCCCGACCTGGACGCCAATGCCAACGCTGTTGCCATCCAATCCATTAAATTGGAGAACGAAGGTTGGGAACGCGACTACGAGGTGAAGGAACCGACTGAGCCTACCTTCACCGAACCTTGAGGTCGATGATGCATGCATTTACGGACGCGCAGCTGCTGGAAATCTGGGAAAGCGGCCTCGTTCAACATCCCATCGACCGCGCGCTGACCCTGCTGCTGGGCAGCGATGCCCAGCAAACCCGCGCTGCCCTGGCTGAATGGCCTGTCGGCCGGCGGGACGGACAGTTGCTCGAAGCCTACCGGATGAATTTCGGCCCGCGCCTGGAAGGCCTGGCGGCCTGCCCGGGGTGTGGCCGGCGGCTGGAATTTGCCTTGGAAACTGCCAGCCTGGCTGGCGAGCTTCCGGCGCTGCCGTCCGGAAATGAATTTGATTTCAACCTGGGCGACCTGAGCATGCGCTGCCGGCTGCCCAACAGCCGCGACCTGGCTGCCGCGGCGATGGCGGATGATGAAACCGGCGCCAGCCTGGCCCTGCTGCACAGCTGCGTGTTGGCGCTGTCTCGCGCCGGCCAACCCGACACCGTCGAACACCTGACGGATACCGAGATTGCCGCGCTGGAAGAACAGCTTGCGCAGCGCGATCCTCAGGCAGACCTGACTCTGGCGTTGACCTGCGCTGAATGCGGGCAGACCTGGCAGGAAAGCCTGGACGTGGTCGAATTTTTGTGGACCCAGGTGGCTGCCCGCGCGCGCCGCCTGCTGTTGGAGGTGCACAGCCTGGCCTCGGCTTATGGCTGGTCGGAAAGCGACATCCTCGCCATGAGTCCAGTGCGCCGCCAGGCTTATCTGGAGATGTTGGCATGAGCGCCGGCCTGTTTGCGCGATTGGCGCGCCGCGCGCGCGGTGAAACCGGGGGCTTGCAGCCGCTCATACCGCCAATATTTGCAGGCGGGCCAACCTCGACCGGCCTGGTGGAAGAGGAAATGCAAACCCCTGTCCGCGCGCAGCCCATGCCCGCCCCCACTGCACAACCACCGCCGGCCCAACCTGGCCCCGGCATCCTGGACCACA
>JACRAG010000045.1 GCA_016213455.1 Anaerolineae bacterium
CCAGCGCGCCAGTTCGTCCCGATCCGCCAACCAGCGCTGGTAAGACGCCTCCACCTCAGCCGCCCGCGCCAGCCTGGTCTGAATTCCGCTGCGTTCCGCAGCCAGGTTTTCCCGCTGGCTTTCAGCCTGCCGCACGCGCGCCCGGGTCTCGTCCAGCCGCCCGAGCAGCACATCCACCAGGCGCTTTTGCTCCGCCAGCGAACTCGCCAGACGCTGCAAAGCAGAAAGCGCCTCTTCTTTGGCCTTGCGCACCTGTGAAAATTCTGCCAGCTGCCGCTCGATCTCAGCCAGGCGGGCCTTGCGCGATTCCTCCTGGTCGAGTTCATTGTTGATCTCTTCCAGTTGCGCATCCACCCCGCGCAGCTCATATTCCACGGTACGGCGGGTCTCCGCTGCCTGGGCGCGGTAGGTCTCCCATACTTCCAACCCAAGCACACTGCTCAGCACCTTTTTCCGGTTGGCGGGCTGCTGTTGGGCAAACTGATCCGCTTTGCCTTGCAGGAAGAAAGAGGCATTGATGAAGGTCTCGTAATCCAAACGCAGGATCTGTTTGAGCCGGTTTTCGGTTTCGCGCACCGACTTTTCGGTCAGCGCACGCCACGCGCCATCCGGGCTGAGCACGTAGAACTCAAGTACGGTGGTTTTTCCACGGGGTTTGGTGCGCTGCACCCGGTATAAATTGGTCTCATATTGGAAATCGAAAACCACCTCGGCAGCTTTGACCTGCACACTGGAATTGACCAGCGCGTCATCATCGCGTGTGCGCGCTTCACCGAACAAGGCCCAGGTGATCGCATCCAGGATGGTAGACTTGCCTGCCCCATTGGAGCCGGAAATGCAGGCCAATGTCAGTCCGGAAAAATCCAGTTCCACCGGATCCTGATAAGAAAGAAAGCCAGACAGCCGAATTTTATAGGGTATCATCGCTCGCGTCAGTGGAAATCGAAACCAATACTTTATCTACGCGCAATCCATCCATATCCATCACTTCAAAACGAAACGCATCCCAGGTGAAATGCTGTCCGGGACGGGGAATATCCCCGATGCGTGCCAGCATAAACCCGGCGACGGTCTGGAAACCGATGCGCGCCTCATCGGGCAATTCATCCCGGTCCAGCAAGTCCTTAAACTGGTCCACCGGCATGGTGCCATCCACCAGCCAAGAGCCATCCTCGCGCTGAGTCGCCAGCGGCTGCGCCGGCCGGCCTTCAATGGAGATCACTCCGACGATGGCTTCCATGACATCAAACAACGTGACCAGACCCAACACGCCGCCATATTCGTCCATCACCAGGGCCAGGTTGCCGCTCGCTGAGCGCAGCAGCTCCAGCAGTTTGAGCGCGGAGGTGCTTTCCGGCACAAAGAGAGCCGGTTGGGCCATCTTCAACAGATCCAGGTTATTCTCTTGAACGCCAAACAGAAAATCCTTGGCGCGGACAATGCCGTGCACATTATCAAGGCTGCCTTCTGCCAGCGGGAAGTGCTGGTGGGGTGAAGCTTTCACCTTGGCCATGCTGATCTCCAGGTCATCGTCCAGGTCCAGCCATTCGATATCCGTCCGGGGAGTCATCACGGCACCAACCAAACGTCCACCCAGGCGGAAAACGCCTTCGACCATGTGGGTTTCGGCTTTGTCAAACACACCAACCTCGGTGCCCTGCTCCATCAGCACCCGAATCTCTTCCTCGGTCACGGGGGGTTCATTGGTCTCACGTAACCGCATCATGCGGATGACCAATTCGGTCGAAAGGGACAGGATGCGGACGATGGGATAAGTCAGCTTGGAAAGAAACTGCATTGGCCGCGCAACAGCGCGCGCAATGCGTTCCGGGTCAGCCAGCGCCAGCTGCTTGGGGACCAGTTCGCCCACCACCAGGGAGAGGTAGGTGATTGAGAGGACCACGATGGCGACCGACAGAGAACCCGCGTACGGCTTCAACACTTCCACCTGGGCAATCCTGGCAGCCAGCGGTTCAGAGAAAACCGCGCTACCCAACGCACCAGAAAGTGTGCCGATCAGGGTGATCCCCACCTGGATGGTTGAGAGGAACTGGTTGGGCTTTTCAGCCAGATCCAGCGCTACCCGTGAACTTTCATCACCATCATCCGCGGTCTGCTGCAGGCGCACTTTGCGTGAAGAGATCACGGCGATTTCCGACATGGAAAATACGCCGTTGGCAATGATCAGCAGGAGAATAATCAGCACATTGCCAAACATCAGGCCTCGCGTTCTGATGCCATCTCAACCGGTGAGTCGCCGCCAGCCGCCCGGATGATCTCAGCCGCCAGGCTCTGGATGGCCTGAGACTCATTCTCATCGGCGTTGACGGTCTTCCAATAGATCCCCAGCAGGTCAATCGGTGTCAGACTGCTGATGGTCTGGTTCTGTGGAATGCGGATGCGGGTTTCGTGGATTGGCCGGCGCACAAGATGAAATTCAAAGCTTTCCTCTGCCTGCTTGCGCAGCAGAGTTTCGTCCAGCAGGTTTTCATAAGCATAGGGATATTCCACAACCAGGCGCACCATGGCGCCTTCCAGCGAACCGCAAGCCGGCAACAGGGCCGGCAATTTTTCAGCAAAATCGGCGGGGTTCTCCAGGCGTACCATGCGATCGATGAAACGCCGCCCTTTCAACTTTCGCCAATCCACGCTGGTTTGCCCGTTCTTTTTTACATCCGCGATGACAAAGAATTTCTCGTCAGCAGCTTCACCAAAATCAACCCGCTCGATGCTGCCGGGATAGATGATGGGATGGTGTCCTCCCTCGTCCAGGTTCTGCGGTTTGTGAATATGCCCCAAAGCCACATAATCCAGGCGTTCATCACGAACCAGTGAACGCTGGAGAACCAGGTCGGCGCCCAACATCACCGTGCGCTCGCCGCCATACACCGCGCCTTCCACGGATCCGTGCGCGGTCAGCACCACCGGCAGGGATGGATCCACCTGTTCCAGCCAGATCTGCACCAGCGCGCCCAGGCGCTCTTCCAGCTGGGCATACACATCGCGCGGATCTTCTGCGCTCAGATTGAGCGCAGCCATCAGGCTGGAGCGGGACACCCAGGGCAGCGCCAGCACCTGCACCGGCACGTTAAACAAGGTCTCCGGCACCAGCAGCCGCGGGCGTGACACGCATTGAATGTAGGGAATACTCAAAGTCTCATATTCCTGCAGCGCGTGCGCGCGGGCAGCCGAAGGGGATAGATCGTGGTTGCCAACCAGCAGCAATGTCGGGATGCGCGCCTGCGACAGGCGCATCATGCGCCGTCCCCATTCGCGCTGGAAAGTCGGCACCGGCGTGCGGTCTTTGTAGGCATCGC
>JACRAG010000046.1 GCA_016213455.1 Anaerolineae bacterium
CTCGGCGTTGAGCACCAGGGCTTCATACTCCTTCATTTCCGGCGTGATGAAACGCTCCGCATTGACCAGGGTCTGTTTGCGTATATATTCCGCCGGCGCGTTGGCGGCGCTGCCGCGGCTGATTTCGATGTAGTAACCAAAAACTTTGTTGTAGCCCACCTTCAAAGTGCGGATGCCCGTACGCTCGCGCTCCAGTCCTTCCAGATTCGCGATCCAATCCCTGGCGTGACGTGAAGCTTCGATCACGTTGTCCAGCTCGGAGGAATAACCTGGGCGCACAACACCGGTATTTTGCAAGGTCGCCGGCGGATCGTCGGCGATGGCGCTCTCCAGCAGGGCCAGTTCTTCCGGACAGGGATGAATCTCGTCCAGTGTGGATTTCAACTCCGCCAGCTCCAGGCTGACCAGCATCAGGATACCGGGCAGGCAGCGCAGCGTGGCGCGCAGCGCCACCAGATCGCGCGGTGTGGCATTACCCGAGATGATGCGATTGACCAGGCGTTCCAGGTCGGTCAACGGCTTCATTGCCGCGCGCAGCTCCGCCCGCAGCATGCCACGTTCGGTCAGCGCAGCCACACCTTTTTGCCGGGCGCGGATGGCCTCCAGGTCGAGCAGCGGCTTACTCACCCACTGCCGGATCAGGCGCTTGCCCATCGGTGTCACCGTGTAGTCCAGCACCGAGAGCAGGCTGCCTTCCACCTGACCTTCCCGCAGCGTTTCGGTCAGCTCCAGATTGCGGCGGGTGGCTGCATCCAACACCATGAACTCACTCAACGAATAGGTCGAGAGGTTCACCAGCAGCTTCAGCGCTGCCGGCTGTGTCTCCTGCAAATATTGCAGCACCGACCCGGCTGCCCGCACCGCCAGGTTCATTCCACGCAAACCAAAGCCATCCAATGAGCTGACCTGCAGCTGTGTAAACAACGCATCCTGGCAGCGCATGAACTCGAAGCGCCAGGCGGGACGCGGAGTCTGATGGCCCGGCAGACCATCATTCAACGACAGTGAATCAGGCAGGAGGATCTCTGCCGGATTGAGGCGGATCAATTCGGCGCGCAGCGCAGCCTGAATGTCTTCGCTCTCCAATTCCGTCGCGGCAAATTCGCCCGTGCTGATATCCACATAAGCCACACCGGCGCGATTTTCATGCAGCACCACGCTGGCCAGGTAATTATTGCGGTCACCTTTTAACAACGCCGGTTCAACCAGTGTGCCTGGCGTCACCACGCGCACCACTTCTCGCGGGAATAAACCCTTGGTCGGCTGCTCACCCACCTGCTCACAAATTGCGACGTGATATCCGCGCTCGATCAACCGCGCCAGGTAATTCTCCACGGCATGATAGGGGATGCCAGCCATCGGCACGCGTGTACCGCGCGCCACCGGTCGCGAAGTCAGGACGATATCCAGCTCGGTAGAGGCAATTTCCGCGTCCTGATCAAAAGTCTCGTAAAAATCCCCCAGCCGGAAGAAAACAATGGCATTGGGATACTGGCGTTTGATATCCAGATACTGCTGTCGAATGGGCGTAACGTCATCACTCATAGACTGGTATTGTATTCCAGTTCGTTCAAAATAGGCCAATCCACGCGGTGGCTAAATTGACATACGCAGAAAAGTTCTGTGTGATGAACCTGGTAATTCTGGGAGGTAATAATTGAGACAGGCTTTCATTAGCCTGGTAGTTTGGAATTTACAGATTGGTGCCAGAAATCACTATCCTTATTGCAATGATTGTCCTATAATCAAACCACTATATTCATTCTGGAAGGAGGAACGACTTATGGCCGGTGTAACGTATGATCATGTATCGAAGAAGTTTGGGGATTTTACCGCCCTGAACGACCTGAATATCCAAATTGAGGACAAGGAATTCCTTGTACTGGTGGGGCCTTCAGGCTGCGGTAAAACCACGGCTCTGCGCTGTCTGGCAGGGCTGGAAGAGATCACGGCAGGACGAATTCTCATTGGAAACCAGGTGGTAAACGATGTTCCTCCAAAGGATCGTGACATCGCGATGGTTTTCCAGTCCTACGCTCTCTACCCGCACATGACAGTCTTCGATAACATGGCATTCGGCCTGAAGCTGCGCAAAGTCCCCAAGGACGAAATTAAGCGCCGCGTCGAAGAAGCAGCCCAGATCCTGGGCATCGAAGCTCTGTTAAAGCGGAAACCCCGCGAACTCTCGGGTGGGCAGCGCCAGCGTGTGGCCGTCGGACGTGCCATCGTACGCGAGCCTAAAGTCTTCCTCTTTGACGAGCCTCTGTCGAACCTGGACGCCAAACTGCGCGTTCAGACCCGCGCTGAGATCAGCAAACTGCATCAGCGCCTGCAGACCACCTTCATCTATGTTACCCACGACCAGGTGGAAGCCATGACCATGGCGACCCGCATCGCGGTGATGAACAAAGGTGTTCTTCAGCAGCTCGACACCCCGCAAAACCTGTATGACCGTCCGGCCAACTTGTTCGTGGCTGGTTTCATCGGCTCGCCTGCGATGAACTTCTTCCCTGCCAAGCTGCGCAAAGAAAGCGAAGGCTTGTTTGTGGACAGCGGTCAGTTCTCGGTCAAAGTGCCCGAAGATAAAGTTGCCGTCTATGCGAATTATGTCGGCAAGGATGTCATCTTCGGCATTCGCCCGGAAGACATTCACAACCCAGTTTTCGCGCCTCCCGGAATTCATTCCGCGGCGATTGAAGCCAAAGTGGATGTGACAGAGTTGATGGGAAATGAAATTTTCCTGTACCTGTTGAGCGGACAGAACAACTTCGTCGCTCGTGTTGACCCGCGCACCCGCTTCCAGATTGGTGAGCAGGTCCAGGTCGTGTTCAACATGGACAATATGCAGTTGTTTGACCCCTCGGTTGACGCGGAGAATCCTCCCGCCATCCGTTAGGATCGGCATTGCGACACAAAAAGCTGCCCGCAAAACGGGCAGCTTTTTTTCTTATTCGTCGTCGATCATATCCGGCTCACCGTCATACCGGTCGCGTGAAAGCCCAATCCCCTGGCGGTCCACCTGATCAGCCACCGCACGGTCAGATGGATCGCTGAATGACATGCGGATTTTCCGGTGAAGCGCATAATAATGCTCCTGAACGATCTTGCGTCGGCGAGGCGGCACCACTTCCTCCAGGTCATCCAGCAGCGCGCTCATCCGGCGCATCACCTGAAGGGAGTTGGCCCCATGATAGCGAATCTCATCCAGGGCCAATGCCAGAAAATCGTCCCAGTCCGGGCTGGGCAGCAGCACGCGCAATTCACCAGCGTCATCACGCAACACGCCAATATCCAGTTTTCGCGTGCCCAACCGGCGCAGCAAATCTTCAATTTGATTGAGTGCCTGTACGGCAGTCGTCGGATCGTTGATGGCAGGTGAAAGTGCGCGAATCGCAATGTCCACCAGCAGGCGAAGCGCCAGCTTGGGGTCTTGCGCCATCGTGCGCTCCCGACCAATCACCACTGCCCGGCGCAGTTGCGCTTCGGGGATGAGGGACTTGCCGTCATAAACGCGCATGATCGCCGCGTTATTAACCAGCGTATCCCCCACAGCATATTCCAATTCGATCACTCCACCTGACTGGCAGGCCAATCGGAACAACAAGGGCAGCCGCACTTCCACGACCGCAGCCGGTCCACCGCTATAAAGAAAGGTTTGCGTCACCTTACGACCCAAAAGGAGTGCCGCCTGATCGACATTCTCTTTGGCATCCTGCGCATCTTCACGATATAACTCGTTCACCACATTGCGCCCACGCTGACCGATTGTGTGCAAAACATTGCTGATTTGTAGAATCGTCATGCGCTGCGTCAGGGCTATGAACATGATCACACTTGCAAAGATGAAAATATACGCCACGATCATGGTCAAAAAGGGAACTTCACCATTTATCGATCGATCCAGAGCACCCAATGCGATCAAGGCATACAAGAAGGTCGCTGAAAATACACCCATGGCGTTTAAAACAACCACATCCTGCACAAACCAGGTCACCAACCGGGGAGAAAAAGCGGTGCTGCCAAATTGAACCAGGACGAACACCATCGAAAACACAATGCCTGTCATTGCCAGCATGCCGGACGCAATCGCCGACAACACCATCTGCCCGGATTCAACCGTCAGGTTCAGCGTAATGGTGTACTTCAACACCCGGTCCAGCTGGGTGGTCAGAACAGCCAGGCCCATCGAGCCGACCACGTAGAGCATCGGGATGGCATACAGGCGCAGACCGCTGAGCTGCAGCGGGCTGATGGTAGCGCGCAATGACCGCGATTGGTTGGGTTGTTTTAGGGGTGGTTTCTGCTTCACTCGTTCACCGCTGGCAGGCAGGGCACAAGTAGGAAGCCCCGCCCAGGAATGAGATTTTCTCAATTGGTGTACCGCAATCCGGGCAGGGTTTTCCTGCGCTCTGGCTATCCAGGAGCCGTTCATATTGGCCCGGCTGACCCCAGAGGTTGAATTCGCTGCTTCGCCCACCCAGACGCACGGCTTCCAGCATGGTCTCCCGAATGGCAAGGTAAAGGGTATGGCGTTCCTCCACGGTCAGTGCAACCGCGCGGTGACGGGGATGCAGCCGCGCGCGGAAGAGGATATCCTGGCAGTAACCATTGCCCACGCCTGCCACACCCGGTTTGCTGATCAGGAAAAATTTTACCGAGTCTTTGGATTGCGGGGGTAGCGCATCAAACAAACCGAAAAAATAGGCTTCGGTGAATGCGTCGCTGACCGGAGAAACCAGAGAATATCCGTAAAAATTCTGATCTGTGGTGAGTTCATCCAGCGCAAACAACTGCGCGGCTCCCCACATCTGCACCGTCACGGTCAGAAAAGTACCATCCGTAAAGGACAGGAGAAATTGATGTTTTGCCGGCAGCGTAGAAGGGTCAGTATGGTAGAGAATGCGTTCGCCGCCATTCCCAAACACCAGCGCATACCCCGGATGGACATGCAGTTCAATGGCGCTGCCCTTAGCGATGGCCTCGCCAACTACCTTCCCCTCCAGGATACGGGCATATTCCTCGGGCTCTTTGGTGTAAAAAGCAAACTTGTGTGGAGCATTGCCTCGCACACAAGCCTGGATCACTTTGCCGCAGATGGTCCGGTTCATCTGCTCTGCCAGCGTGATGGCCTCAGCCAGCTCGATCATATTCCCCTCCCTTGCCGACTCAAATCAATCCAGTTCGTCGTCCATGCGGTCCAAAATTTTGCGAATACTGTCTTCCCAAACATCGTCCAGCGGAATAAACGGCGTTTCTTCAAACGTCTCAGCCAGGCGCTGGAAATATTCCGGTATGTTGGCATCCGGAGCCTGCTTGGCCAGTTCTTCCACTTTGGCGTCCATATTCTGGATCAATCGTTTACTCTTCTGCGCCAACTGGCTCAGGTCAAAATCGATCTTCACCATGAAGTTAATCCGGCGCATCAATCCCAACCACGCGGTGTAATCGTTCTCAATCTGCACGCTGTGGTTGATGTTGTCAATGCTGCTGAAATCGAAGATCGGCACCATCGCATACAGCCCAACATACTCCTTGCCCCGGTCGCCCGCGTACTTGCACAACACCGAACCAATACTGGCGCCGCCATGATACTGGGTGAAGTTCAGGGCGAAGCCTTCCATCTCGTCGCGCATTGCCTCCAGGCTAAAACTGCCCGAAACCATGCGTTCTTTGTTATATGGGAATTCGCCGTACACCCCACCCAGGCCGATAATTCGACGCACATGCAAACGTTCCGCCGCTTCCAGCAGCGCCAGAATGTACCGTTCCGCATCCATGTGCGGTTCATCACCCAGAAAGACCACCACGCCTTTGCCGCTATTCTCGAAGTAATAGAACTGGTTCTCGGGCATGGTCAACGAAGCCGGCACACCTTCTTGAAATTCGATCACCGGACGCACCAGATCATGCGTCCCGGGGATCTGAAACTGGTAAAAACCGTCCGGGCGAATGCGACCGATCCGGCGGGCATGGGTTCGCTTGACCAGGTAGCGCGGCAGCTCGGATGAAACCGAACCGGCATCGGCCCACTGACGCCAACCGACGATCATCACCACTTCTTTTGCTTCAGGTATCTCTAAAATTTCCAGCGTGTCTGCCATCGCAAACCTCCGCACTTGGCGCTAATTTCCATGTCAGTATACTACATCCTGGATCGGCGCAACATGAGATCGGTTTCTGGGACCACGGCTTCCACAAAGTCAAAAAATATGCCTCATCCCTTTTCTGTCAACGATAAAGGGGATTTTCGCTAAAGGTTCATGGTCAGGAAAAATGGACCACCAGCAGGGTCATGTCATCCGATTGCTCGGTGCCCGCTTGAAAGGCATCCAAAGCCGCCATGGTCAGGTAACAGGTCTCTTCAGCGCCCAAAGGCCCCAGGCGCGACCACAGGGTCATCAGCGCCGGCAGACCAAAGCGCTGATCCGCTGGGGAAAGGGCGTCCACCAGGCCATCACTGTATAGCACCAGCGAATCACCGGATGCGAGCTGCAGAATTTCTTCACTGACGCTAAACTCCTGCGCCTCCACCACCCCCAGCGCCACCCCTGATCCGCCAAGGGTGAGTGGCTCGAGCCCGCGCAGCACCACCGGGCGGTCATGACCTGCGCGAGCATAACGCATGGTCAGATCGCGGGTATCGATCACGCCGTAAAAAGCGGTTACAAACATCCCCGGCTCGCCCAGTTCCTGAAGCAAGCGGTTGACATTGGCCACGACAGCCGCCGGCGAAGGTTCACGATGCCCCTCAGCCAAAAATAAACTACGCGCCAGCGCCATATACAGCGCCGCCGGCATTCCTTTGTCTGAGACATCTGCTATCACCACGCCAAAACGGTGCTCGTCAAGCAGGATGACATCATAAAAATCACCCCCGACCTGGCGGGCCGGCAGACTGCGCACGGCGATTTCCACACCGGCTATCCGGGGAAACTGACGCGGCAGTACGCTTTGCTGCACCTGGCGGGCCAGTTCCAATTCCCGCTCCATGCGTTCTTTCATCACCAATTCGGCTTGCGCTGCTTCCAACTGGTTGATTTTCTCGCGCAGTTGGTCGATCAATCCCGCTCGCTGAATAGCCAATGCCGCCTGGTTGGCCAATGCTTTCAACATGGTCAACTCACCCGGACTGAACCCATTCTTATTGGTGGTCTGCAACACCATCCGCCCCACCAGGCGACCGTCCGCTGAGAGCGGCACAAGGTAGCCGGCGCGAATCTTGGGCTGCGCGTCATTGGGCAGCGAAAAACCTGGAGGAAGGTGAAAATATGGGCGCAAATCGCTGCTGTCCAGGGTATCCGGCAATTCCACCGACTGGATATAACTCTCTTTTTGCGCCTCATCCCAACCCAGGCTGGCCAGCAGTTCAAGCTGCGCCTCCGACCGCTGGTAGTACACCACACTGCGGTCCGCCCCACACAGGTCGCGCGTCGTCCTGCAAATTCTTGCTGCCAATTCCATCAAGCTGTTGGACATGGTTAAAGCCTGTCCAATTTCCTGAAACGAGATCATCGCCTCAGTTCGCTGCACCAGCAGCCGGTTGCTGACTTCCAATTCCAGCACTTTTCGCTGCATCGCGGAATTGGCTTCCATCAGCGCCTTTTCTTCCGCCTCCAGCATCGCATACGTATCCTGCAGCAGGTTGGCATCAAAATTCAACGCATCGTCGGGAGATAGCTGACCCTGCATCACCAGGTCGGTCAGGTAGGCGCGCGCTGAGAGCACACTCTCCTGACCGAACTAATCCGGTCGTCCAGGATCGGCGTGAAACACGTCGAACACACTCACATCCCCTTCGCGCCCCATCCCTTTGCACTCGGCACAGCTCCCAGGACGGAAAAGAGTCGGCGGATCCCCGACCGGCTGCACGCCCAGGTGCTGCAGCAATTCTGCATCAGGCTTGAAAGGTTGTTTGCATTTTTTACATAACACCGGCTGGCGCATGGTGGATATCACCCAGCCCAGAACCGGCAATTGATCCAGGGTTAACCCCAGGGTAAGCAGATGGCGGGCAACCGCGGCTCCGCGATTGAGCGTATCAACAGTGGCAAGCACAACTGCTCCCGCCCGCACAGCCTGGACGGCGGTTGGCGCTGTCTCTGCGGTCAGACTGCCAATCACCAGCAGTTCTGGACGGCGGCGCAGCGCTTCCTGCAGCCACTTGGGCCGAAAATCCGGTTGGCGGGGTTGCAGCAGTTCCACCCTGGAACGCAGTTCACGAGGCAGCCGAAATTCTTCATCGGCATCACAGTAGGCTACACAACGCCGTTTGGGATGGGCTTCCAGTATTTCTCGGAGGAGGATACGCAGGATGGTGGTTTTTCCACTGGCCAACCAGCGGCTGCCGTCCTGGGTTTTACTTAAACTGCGCGGATCAAGACCCGCCACCAGAATCAACTGGGGCGGCGAATCGACCAGCTCCCGCACCAGCCGGTCGATCTGTGGCATGTGAACCAGGTCTTTGAGGCCGAGCAATGGATTTAATCGTGTCGCGTGCCGTCTGGCATGATGGCGCCGGTCAAAGATTTGGCGCGCAGCAATTTATGGTCTGGCGCATTGGTGCCTGTCAGGTCAGCATCGGTCAGGTTGGCATTGGTCAGGTCAACCGCGCCCAGGTTGGCGTCGATCAGGTTGGCATTTCCAAGGTTGGCTTCGGACAAGTCCGCTTCAGCGAGATTGGCTTCGCGCAAATCGGCGCCGCGCATGTCACAACCACGCATATGCGCCCGGCGCAAATCGGCCCCAATCAACACTGCGCCGCGCAAATTGGCTCCGCCCAGGTTGACATCCACCATCGTTGCGCCGCGCAGATCGACGCCGTTCAAATTGGCGCCGATCAATGTGGCGCCGGTGAGCAGCACACCCCGCAAGTCCATCCCGCTCAGGTCAATATGACTCAACCAAAGCGGTTTGGGCTGATTCAACAGGACATAAATTTCATACCTGGAAAATTCTGCCATGCCAGCGCCTCCTGAAACTATGAATCATATTATAAGCATGATTCAAATAGGCAAGCCTATCCGGAATATGCCAAATATTCTTGGCTAACCGTTCAATCCATTGTTGATGCAATTTTCTTGCTCAAGACCGGCGTTTTTCCCATAACCCTGGGGCAGCTTCATTCCATCCCCATGCCTCCACATGCAGCGGCAGGTGTTCCCAGCCAGACTCGATGCGGGCGAGTGTATCCTCCCAGGATAGAAGGCCACTCAACGCATCTGCAGCTTCCACATTGCACGCGCCCACACCCACCGCAGCCATCAGCGCCTCTTGTGCGGTCAACCCGCGCAGCAGACCGCTCAACAATCCGGCAATGGTGGCATCTCCCGAACCGGTCGTACCCACCACATTCACCTTGAAGCACGCCGCCCAGAGCGTGCGACCGGACCACTGGACCAGAACTGACGGCGCTCCGCGTCACATGCACTCCAGAACCTTTTCGCCGGCAGTCCGCAAATACAACCCGCGACTGCCCAATTTGATCGCAACGATTCGCACGCCCATATCGAGCAATTCGTCCGCCAACCGACCGAGCAGCTCGGGGGTTGCCCCCATCAACACATCCCCCTCCGTCTGTTCAGAGCGCAGGCGCTCATATTCATCCCGGTGCAGCATAAAGAACAATTCTTCAAAGCTGGGCAGAAACACATCCACATAAGGCAGCACCGCCCGCAAAATGACAGGCCAATCCGCGCGTCCGCCATCCGCTTCTGGGTCAGGGAAGGTCATATCCAGCGAGGTAGTCACGCCCGTCTGCTTGGCGCGCCGGTACAGTTCCACAAGCTCGCTACCTCCGTTGGCGTACATTTGCTTCATCACCGGCGGGTAACCGAAGTGCATCAATCGCGCCTTCTCCAGCAGAGAAACATCTACATCGGCGGCGGTGAAGGCATCATTGGCTGCCGGGCAGTGCAGGAAAATCCGGTCGATCCCGGGTGCAGAGAGAATCACAGAATAGGACGTGGATACGGCGGGGTCTTCCACCAATCCGCCCGCCAGAGATGGGTCAATCCCATCTACGATCTCACGCACAATGTTGCCCAACGGGTCAGCGCCAATTTTGGCAACCAGGCGCGTCGCAACCCCCAGGCGGTGCAGCGCCAGACCGGTATTGGAAACCGGTCCACCAGTGCTGAAATGCACCGGTCCGGTGATGACCAGATGACCCGGTTTTAATAATGCAGGCAGCTTGCCATACGCCACATGCTCCATACCCGGGATGATATCCAGGCAGATATGCCCGGCGACAACAACTTCTACATCACGCATGCCCATATACTCCATCAATAAATGATTTCAAAAGGAATTATAGACCAGGTGGGAAAAGGGTACATGCTATAATGGACTGCGATGAATCTCGACATTCAAACCGGAGTGATTGCAGCCACCGTGCTGGCCGTTTTCGCCAGCTTTTTGATGCTGATGACAGGCATCCGGGCAATCCGTTCCGCCGCAAAACTCACCTATTTTCGTAAACGTCGCGACCGGTTGGTGCGCGGCTGGCGTTTGATTTTTCTTTTCGTTTTCTTCCTGGGTGTGGCGATTGTGATCAATCGTTTCGCGGAACCGGTCGCTTACCAGGTTTTCCCGCCTTCACCCACCGTCACCCAGACTCCCACCATCACGCTCACGCCAACCATCACCCTCACCCCGACCATATCCCTGACCCCAACCATCACAGATACGCCGTCGATCACCAATACGCCGTCCATCCCTCAAGTCGTCGAGACCCAATTCGTCTCGACCACAACCCCCAATCCGGACGCGATTTTCTCGCCTCTCACCTTCGCCACCGACCTGGACGACAACTTCCAGCCCGTGGATCCATCCATCACTTTTGAAAATCCGATCAATACCATCTATGGTGTATTCAGTTACGACCTGATGACGCCGGAAGCGCAATGGAGTGCGTTGTGGTACCGCGGTTCAGAACTCGTCTGCGTGGAAAGCATCCCCTGGAACGGCGGCACAGGCGGTCTCGGTTACACGGAATGCTCTGCGCCAATCGGCGGCTGGCAGGCAGGCGAATATGAGGTCCAAATCTTCACTGGTCTGCTGTGGAAATCCTCCGGACGCTTTACCGTCACAGGGGTACCGCCGGCGCCCTCCGCCACACTGACCCCCACGCCTACACCCATCCCGACGGCGACGCTTGGGCCCACGCCCACGGTGCCCTCACCCACACCACGACCCACGCAGACCGCCACTCGTACACCGCCGCCAACCTCCACCATGCGCCCGACTCTGACACGCCCTCCCACGGACACGCGCCAGCCGACGCCCACCCGCTCAAGCCCCTGAGGTCGCCAACCGGTTGAGGTTCACCGCGATGGCAGCCGCCAGGCGCGCATTATTGCGTAGCAGCGCCAGGTTCGCCCGCAAGCTCTCGCCGCCGCTCAACTCACTTACCCGTCGCAACAAGAACGGAGTCACCTCTGCACCGTGCACGGCAGCCTGGTTGGCTTCTTCCAGAGCCTGGGAAATGATGGCTTCCATCAGGTCCGGCGCCATCGCAACCTCAGCAGGCGGCGGTTGTACGACCAGCAGCGCCGAATTCATTCCCATATTCCAGTGCGCCAGCGCAATGCGGGCAATTTCCTGCGGTGAATCGCAGCGCACATCTACCTTCAGCCCGCTGGAGGACGAATAAAACGCCGGAAATTCATCCGTACCGTAACCGATCACTGGCACGCCTTGGGTTTCCAACATCTCCCGCGTAGCAGGCAGATCTAAAATGGCTTTCGCCCCTGCGCAAACCACCACCAGCGGTCTGCGTCCCAACTCAGGGAGATCCGCGGACACATCCAATGCGTAGCCTCGATGCACCCCACCGATCCCGCCCGTGGCAAACACGGATATACCCGCCTGGTGCGCGGCTGCCAGCGTTGCCGCCACCGTGGTACCCCCAGTCAGCCCTTGCGCGGCAGCGATGCCAAAATCGCGCACACTGATCTTTCGATCTGCATCCTGGTTCGCCAGAACTTCCAATTGTTCCGCTGTCAACCCAACATGCAACGCCCCTCCCATCATGGCGATGGTCGCGGGAACTGCGTCGCAAGCAACCACTTCCTGTTCCAATGCGCGAGCAAGCTGCAAATTTTCCGGACGTGGCAAGCCGTGGGTAATGACCGCAGACTCCAGCGCAACCAGCGCCGCACCGTTCTGCTGCGCCTGTTGGACAGCAGGAGAGAAAATGGGCATTTTCTTCATCTAGAAATCCTATAGTTGCAAGGTGTCGTAAAGCAAATCGAGCGACAATCCCGGGAATACCGTTCCAGCATGTCGCAGCACCAGTGAAGCCGCCGCCGAACCCAGGCGAATGGATTCGTCCAGGGGAATGCCGTTAACCAATCCATACAACAGCGTGGCAGTCAGAGCATCCCCGGCGCCTGTGGGGTCAAGAATGCGGGTATGGATCGCCGGGATATGGCCCGTGCCTTCTTCGGTAGCGTAACACACGCCGAAGTGAGACAACGTGATGATGGCAGTGCCTACCCCCATCGATACCAGGTTGCGCGCAGCTTCCAGGGCGGCTGTACTGTCCAACAATTCCGCCTGGTCATTCAACAGGGATGTGGCTTCCCGTGTATTGGCTGTCAGCAGGAAGAGCCGGTCAAGATATGGCAAAAACTTCCGGCTCAACCCAATGGATGTGGTATCCGCGCATACCGGGATGCGCATCTTACGCGCCAGAGAAAATACCGTGCGGAATGCCGCAGTAGAAAGGTTGGCATCCACAAACACCAGGCCTGCCTGCCTGAAACATTCCTCGTGTCCTTTGATGAAGGCTGGAGAAAGATGTTCCAGCACGCGCATATCTTCCAGGCCGCCTTCCAAATGCCCTTCCGAGTTATACACAGCCAGGTAGGAAGCCGTCGGCGCGCCTTCAACGTGCAACACACAGGAAACATCGATGGAACAGGCTTGGGCGGCATCCGTCAAATAGGTTCCCTGCAAATCCTGTCCAACCACACTGAGTAGTTGTACAGGCTGCCCCAAACGGGCCAAGTTTTCAGCCACGTTGCGTGCAACACCCCCAAATGTCACCCGATTGGAGGACAGATTCATCACCCCATGCTGGAATCCACCGGCTGGCAATCCAACCATATCCACACAGGCGGCGCCAATGACCAGCACAGGTCGTTCCCCGATA
>JACRAG010000464.1 GCA_016213455.1 Anaerolineae bacterium
ATTCTTGGAACGGTGTAAAAACCTGACAACATACCCAGGGGGCGATTTCGCAAGGTTTCACAGACCAACCCCACCCCTGCCCGCCCCAGGCTTGGGGCGGGAGAAAACGCCAAAAACAGGGTTCATGGGGTGCGTGCGCACCCCATGAACCCTGTTTTTGGCAAAAAATCCCCCTTCACCGTTGACGAGAATGGAGTAAAGAACAGGATGAGACTTTGCGATTGGCCCTAACAACATGACCCCCGTCACTATCCGAACCGGAAAACCGGGATTAAAATCGATAACAGAACATCCTTATGTCTGGGAAGCGAACGGAAACGAAACACCATGACCCAATCCATTGCCCTGGTAACGGACAGCACCTGCGATATTCCTCAGGAATGGGTGCAGCAGTACGACATCAGTGTTGTGCCGTTGTCGATCATTTTTGGCGACGAGGTGTATCAAGACGGCGTTGACCTGTCCGGTCAGGATTTTTATCGCCGGTTGGCAGAGAAGAAACAATTCCCCACCACATCGCAGCCCGCCCCAGGCGCATTCCTGGCGGCTTTCAAGCGTGCTGCGGAAAAAGGCGCCAAAGAGATCATCGCCATCACCATCAGCGCAGCCATGAGCGGCACCATCGAGTCAGCCCGGCGGGCTGCGGAAGAGTCACCCATTCCGGTGCATGTGGTCAACGGTCAAAACAATTCGATGGGGTTGGGCTGGCAGTTGATCGCGGCAGCCCGCGCGCGTGAGTTGGGCGCATCACTAAATGGAATGCTCCAGGCGGCCCAGCGCGTGCGCGAGCAGATGGTTTATTACATCACCCTGGACACGATTGATTTCCTCAGCCGCGGCGGGCGCATCGCGGATGCCGCGCGCTTCCTCAATTCCTTCCTGCAAATCAAGCCGCTCATCTATGTCAAACCAGATTCCGGCACCGTGGGCGCTTCCATCCCGGCTCGCTCGCGCAAGGGCGCGCTGGAAGGACTGTACAAGGAATTTTTCCGCCACATCCCCGTCGGACTTCCACTGCACCTGACGGTGCTGCACAACGATGCGGAAGAAGAAGCCCAGGCGCTGGCTGAAAAGGTGCGCCAAGAGTTCAACCCGGTGGAAATGTTCATCTCCATCACCTCGCCGGTGCTGGGCGCGCACACCGGTCCGCGCGCCGTGGCGCTGTGCGGCTACGCTGAAGCGGCCTAAAACCAAGCCAGATAAACCAACAGCCCCGTGGTTATCCATCGGGGCTGTTTTATGTTTCATCACGCCTGAAAACTACAGCTGGAAGACAGGTACATAACGCCCCACATTGACCCCGCGCCAGTTAAACTGCGCGCGCCCGGCATATGGCTGCAGGATGTGCAGCTGCTCCTCAGAAATCGCGCCGAGTTGGCGCAGCGCCTCCAGCATCACCACCGGGCGGGCGCGACCCTCAGCCGTTTCGCCGCTCACGCGGAAATTCCCGCTGATATCGCCATCCGCTATCTTTAAAGCCACCCCGCGGGCAGGCGCCCGTTCAGGCAGCCCCGACATAATACCGGTAGCCTGGAAACCCTCTGCCCCAGCCTTGGTGAACAGCCGCCCGCCGCCGGCCTGCATCAGCGCCGTGTCAAACGTGCCCGGCCCGCCGATCATCTCCGGATAATCCATCATCGCGCACACAATCCGCCGGCAGGCGCTGCGGCGCGGTTCAGGCAGGTCACCCGGATCAGCCAGGCGCGCAAATCCCAGCGCCGCGTTATACACCGGAACCGCGTGCACCGGGGCGGTGCAGCCGTCAATCCCCATGACAATCTGCGCGGCTGGCACGCCCACCATGTCGGAAAGCGCCGCCAGAATGGCCTGCTGCACCGGATGAGCCAGATCCAGGTAAGTCTCCAGCGGGGCACCCAGCATTTTTGCCAGCGCCAGCATGGCGGTATGTTTGCCGGAGCAGTTGTGGCGGTTGGGTGTGGGCGCTTCACCGCGCACCCACAGCGCCTTTTCGGTCGGGCCATGATACGGCGGGTGCGCGCCGCACTGCAGTTGGGTTTCGGTTACTCCCACCTTTTCCTGGATGCCACGCAGCACAGCCACATGCTCATCTGTGCCGTCATGGGATGCGCACAGAATAGCCAGTTCTTTTTCGGTCAGTCCAAAGCGTTCCACGCCGCCGGCTTCGACAAACGGCAGCAGTTGAAACGGCTTCCCCGAAGAGCGCATATAAGTGAGCAGATGGGGATTTCCCAACGAATGAGTCAACTGCCCGTCCGGCGTGACCACTGCCAACGCCCCGGAATGCACGCTTTCGACAATGGGTCCGCGCCAGACTTCAAGCAGCGGTTGAAAATTCGAGCGGTTGGGGACGGGCTGAGCAGGATGGTCCATGGGGGATTTTTCCATATGAGAACAGATGGAGATATTGTACTCACCTGACCTTCACCCGGCGCTTGTAATGCGGGGTGATTTTAAGAAAAGCACACCCAGGGTAAAAACCTATTGACTATGCCCTGCGTTTATGCTATTTTAGAACTATATATTTGATATTATATCTAATTTCCCATCAAGAAAGAAGAGCCAGTATCAATACAACCCCATCCCCCGATACGAGCCATAAACAGCTGCGCGGCTGGGTCGCAGACCGGCTGAGAGCCGACATCCATGAAGGCCGCATTCTGCCCGGAGAATGGCTGCGCCAGGAGCACCTGGCCCAGGAATACGGCGTAAGCCAGATGCCCGTGCGCGAAGCCTTCAAAGAACTGGCTGCCGAAGGCCTGGTCGAGCACATCCCCTATCGCGGCGTGCGCGTCGTCGAGCTTTCGGCGGACGATGTAGAGGATCTGTATGCCACCCGCATCTTCCTGGAGTGCAAAGCCATCCGCCACGCAGCGTTGGCTGTCACCCCGGAGGAGATTGCCGAGCTGCGCGCCGTTCAGGAACAGATCCTGCGCTATTCGCAGCCCGAGCAGGCCAATCTCTACCGCCCGCTGAACAAGCGCTTTCACCTTTTGATCGCCTATGCCAGCCGGCGCCCTTACCTGATCCGCGCCCTCAATCAAATGTGGGAGTTGGTGCCCGCCATGTTCTGGAACATCCTGCCGCAAACCGCTTCGGCCTTCCTGCCCGAACGGGTGGCCCCCGACCTGGTGGAACACGAAGCCATGATTAACGCGTTGGAAAATCACGACCCGGACGAGTGCGAAAAGCTCATCCGCCAGCACATTGAAGAAGCCGGAGAACAGCTGCTCTCCGTGCTGCGGAGCCGCAAATGAGTGCATGTCTGATGGCGTTGGGCGGCGCACTGGAACTGGACGGCGCAATTCCGCAGGCGTTCCTGGAACGCAGCGGCGGCGTGGAAGCCCGCATTGCCATCCTGCCGACCGCCTCCTCCCTGGCAGACAGCGGCAAAGCCGAAGCCGGGACGTTGCAGCAGCTCGGGCTGAAGCAGCCTGCCGCCGTGCTGCCCATCCGCACCCGTGAAGACGCCCTGCGGGAGGATCACCTCGCCGCACTGCGCAGTGCAACCGGCGTGTTCATCACCGGCGGCAACCAGATGCGCCTCTCGGCTGCCCTGGCAGGCACCCCGGCGCTCGCCGCGCTGAAAGAGGCATACCGGTCGGGCTGCGTCATCGCCGGCACCTCTGCCGGAGCTTCGGCGCTCTCCAACCTGATGATCGCCTACGGCAAACCGGGCCAGGCTCCACGGCATAACATCGTCCAGCTTGTGCCGGGATTGGGCTTCATTGAACACATGGTGATCGACCAGCACTTCAACCAGCGCAACCGGCTGGGGCGCCTGCTGTACATTGTCGCAGCCTCACCGGATATGCTCGGCGTGGGGGTGGACGAAAACACTGCCGCCGTCATCACCACCGATCGCATTGAGGTGGTTGGCGCGGGCGGCGTGACCATCGTGGACGGCGCCGAATTGGCGGACAGCATCGTGGCTGAGGTGGAACGCAACCAGCTTGCCGCGTACAGCGGCGCCCGCCTTCATTTACTCACCAGCGGCTGTGTGTACCATATCGCCAG